>DATHJB010000073.1 GCA_035316325.1 Acidimicrobiales bacterium | reverse complement strand
CGCCGAGGGGCGCGATCGTCATCAGTCCGCGGACGTCGAGGCCGTCCCCGCGGAGCGTCTCCAAGAGCTCCGGGAGCGCCTCGACCGTGCAGCCGGCCTTCGTCGCCTCGCCCGTGACGTTCACCTGGACGAGCACCCGGGAGCCCGGAGCCCGGCGCGCGATCTCCCGCCCCGCCGACGCCCGGTCGACGCCGTGCCACAGCGCCACGTAGGGCGCGATCGTCCGGACCTTGTTGGTCTGGATGCGGCCGACGAAGTGCCACCGAGGGCCCGGCTCCTCCACCTTCGTCAACAGCTCCTGGGCGTAGCTCTCCCCCAGGTCCGTCTGGCCGGCCGCCAGGGCCTCACGCACGACGTCCACACCGTGGCCCTTCGTGACCGCCACCAGCGTCACCCGCTCCGGCGACCCGCCCGCCGCCGCGATCCGCTCCCAGACGGCATCGAGGCGGGCGGCGAGGTCGGTCACGGGTCCAGCCAGACCACTAGCGCCTGACGCCCGGTGTCGCCGCGGGCCCGGTGGGAGAAGTAGCGGGCGTCGCAGGCCGTGCAGACGTCCACGTCGTCGACCTGCTCGATGCCGGCCTCGGCTAGGGCCGCGCGCACTGCGGCCGGGACGTCGAGGGCGGGGGTGCCACTCTTCGTGGTGCCGCGCACCCCGTCGCCGAAGCGTCCGGCGATGAGGGCGAGGTCGTCGGCGCCGAACTCGTAGCACTCGGCGTGGATGCAGGGGCCCAGCGTCGCGGCGACGTCGGTGGCGCCCAGGTCGTGCATCGCCTTGACGGCGCCCTGCAGCACGCCCTGGTGGAGGCCCCGCCAGCCGGCGTGCACGGCACCGACCACACCCTCGGGCGACACCAGGGCCACCGGCGCGCAGTCGGCGGTCTGGACGGCGAGCACCGCGCCCGGCTGGGCGGTCACGGCGGCGTCGGCCTCGCGGCCGGCACCGTCGCCCGGCGACCCGATCACCACGACGTCGGCGCCGTGGACCTGCCGCAGCCACGTCCAGGGCAGATCGACCACCCCGCGGCGCCGGGCCGCGACCACGGTCGGGTCCTGCAGGATCGACAGGTCGCCGTCGGCCGCGGCGGTGAACCGGACCTGCACCGGGCTCACGACTACCCGTTCCAACCGCCCCGCCGCCGCCCCCAAGGGCGATGGGGCGGCTGGCGCCGCACAACCGTTGTCACTTCAGGAACGACGGGACGTCGAACTCGTCCTCGCTGTCGAGGTCCTCGAGGTCGCGGTTGCGGCGCCGGCTGTAGTCGACGTCGTCGAGCGGGCGGCTCGAGGACGACGACGAGGACGGCGGCACCGCCGACACCGGCGACGGCGAAGGGGACGGCGACGACGTGGTCGGCGTGCGCGACCGGCTGGACGTGACCTCGTGGCCGTCGTCCCAGCGGTCGAAGCCCGCTGCGATGACGGTGACCCGCACCTCGTCGCCCATCTCGTCGTCGATGATCGACCCGAAGATGATGTTGGCGTCGGGGTGCGTCACGCCGTGGATGATCTCGGCGGCCTCGTTGACCTCGAACAGGCCCAGGTCGCTGCCGCCGGCGATGGTGAGCAGGATGCCGCGGGCGCCCTCGATCGACGCCTCCAGCAGCGGGCTGGAGATGGCGTTGCGGGCGGCCTGCAGGGAGCGGCCCTCGCCGGTGCCGTAGCCGATGCCCATGAGCGCGGAACCCGCGTTGCTCATGATCATCTTCACGTCGGCGAAGTCGGTGTTGATCAGGCCGGGCGTGGTGATCAGGTCGGTGATCCCCTGGACGCCCTGGAGCAGGACCTCGTCGGCCATCTTGAAGGCGTTGACCATCGACGTCTTCTCGTTCGACACGGTCAGCAACCGGTCGTTCGGGATCACGATGAGGGTGTCGACCTTCTCCTTCAGGCGCTGGATGCCCTGCTCGGCCTGCACGGACCTTCGGCGACCCTCGAAGGAGAAGGGCCGTGTCACCACCCCAATGGTGAGCGCCCCGATGCTCTTGGCCACCTCCGCGACAACCGGCGCCCCGCCTGTCCCGGTACCACCACCCTTGCCGGCGGTGATGAACACCATGTCCGCGCCCTTGAGCGTCTCCTCGATCTCCTCGCGGTGCTCCTCGGCCGCCTGCCGACCCACCTCGGGGTCGCTCCCGGCACCGAGGCCGCGGGTCAGATCACGGCCGATGTCGAGCTTGGCGTCGGCATCGCTCATCAACAGCGCCTGGGCGTCGGTGTTGATGGCGATGAACTCGACCCCCTTGAGACCGGCGTCGATCATGCGGTTGACGGCGTTCACACCGCCACCACCGATCCCGACGACCTTGATCACGGCCAAGTAGTTCTGGGGATTCCCGGCCATAGGTCGTACACCTCCACCGTGCGTCGAGGGTCAGCGGCGGCCGGTACGGCCGTCAGGGGGCGTGGGGCTGACCCGATGGTTGGAACCTGCGATGAACCTCGGGAAACGTACCATCCATCAACAAGCGCGACGGGACACCGTCGGGTTGCCGTGGACCTTCACGTCGAGCACGTCGGCACAACTCATGTCGACCCGTGCCAGTGCGGTGGCGACCGCGATGAGCTTCTCGTCGAGGTCGTCGAGCGACCCGAACCGCACGAGGACGCCGCTGTTCAGGGTGCCTTCGAGATCGGTCGACACGCTGCGGAACGCGCCCGGGGCCCGCGGGGGTGCGGCCAGAGCGATCTTCAGCGCGGCGCGGGCCTCCTCGGGGAGCTGCTCGCCTTCGCCCATGGCCCGCGGCACGCCCGTGACCGTGACCAGGCCGGGCGGGACCGGGCCGCCGATGCGCAGGACGCGGCCCGTGGCGTCGACCAGGGCGAGGGGCAGGTCGGGCCCGGTGGTCTGCAGGATGGCGGCGGGGACGCGCTCGGTGACGCTGATGCGGACGGTGTCGGGCCAGCGGCGCTGGACGTCGGCGCGGTCGACCCAGCTCAGCTCCTCGATGGCGTCCTCGGCGCCGTGCTCGTCGAGGGTGAGGAGGGCGTCGCCGGTGTGGAGGCCGGACGCGGCCCGGATGGCGGCGGCGCTGGTCTGCGCCCCGCTCTGGACGACGACGTGGTCGACGTCGGCGAGCGGCGTGTGGGCCAGGGCGGCGCCGTCGACCAGCAGCACCAGGCCGCCGAGGACCCAGGCCAGCCGGCGCAGGCGCCGGAGGCCCTCGTCGCGGCGGACGGCGATCCGTCGCGCCCGCATGCGGTCGTGGACCACCACGGCGGGGTCGACGACCGCGCCTTCGCCGCTGTCGGGCCCGTCGGCCTTGGCCGCCCGCGCTCCGATCTGCCGGACGTTGTCGGCTGGTTCGTCGTCATCCTCGGATTCGTCGTCCTCGGGCTCGTCCTCGGGTTGGGCTTCTGGTTCGAGGTCGGGCTCGTCGTCCGTGGACTCCGTCTCGTCGTCGACGACCGGCGCCGCCTCGGCGGAATCCTCCGTGGCGGCGAACGCCTCGATCTCGGCCAGAAGCTCGTCGACCGACTGCTCGGCGGGACCGGGATCCGGCACGGGCACCGCCTTCGGCACCGGCTTCGGCCTCGGCTTCGGCGGCGACTTGGCGGCGGCCGCGGCCAGGGCCAGGGCGGCGGCGAGCTCGTCCTCGTCGATCGCCATCTTGACGGTGTCGTCGTAGCGGAGGTGCTCCCAGAGGTCGACGTCGTCAGCCATCGCCGTCCCCTGACGATCCGAACCCCACCAGCCGCGTCTCCGCCCGCAGCCGGACCCCGAAGGCGTCCTCCACCCGGCGGCCCACCTCGAGCATCAGGGCGTGGACGTCGTCGGCCGAGCCGCCCGCGTCGGCCTGGAAGAAGTTGGCGTGCTTGGTCGACACCTCGGCGGAGCCGACCCGCAGGCCCTTGCACCCCGCGGCCTCGATCAGGCGGCCGGCCGAGTCGCCCGGCGGGTTGGCGAACACCGAGCCGGCGTTCTGCCCGCCCGGCTGGTTGGCCCGCCGCCAGGCCACGATCTCGGACAGCTCGGCCTCGCCCTTGGCCCGGTCGCCCGCGGCGAGCGCCAGCTCGGCGAACAGCACCAGCTGGTGGGCGGCGACGTTGGAGTGGCGGTAGCCGAGGTCGAGGTCGTCGGCGGCCACCTCGGTGTCGGCGCCGGAGCGCAGGTCGACCAGCCGCACCGACCGCAGGGCGTGGGCCATCTCCGACCCGTGGCCGCCGGCGTTCATCCGCACCGCGCCCCCGATCGACCCCGGCACGCCCACGGCCCACTCGAAGCCGGTGAGCCCCGCCCGCACGGTCTGGCGGGCGACCACCGGCAGCGAGGCCGCCCCGCCGGCCCGCACCACCGTGGCGTCGACGTCGACCCCGGCGAAGGCGTCGCCCAGGGCCAGGGCCAGGCCCGGGAACCCGGCGTCGGTGACCAGCAGGTTCGAGCCCTTGCCCACGACCAGGACCGGCACCGCGGTCTCGGCCACCGCCGCCGCGACCCGCCGGACGTCGTCGTCTGAGGTCAGCTCCACGAACAGCGCCGCCCGGCCGCCCACCCGGTAGGTCGTCCGGGGGCCGATGGGTTCGTCCCGCCGGGCGAGGTCGCCCAGCAGCGCGGCGGCGGCTGCGACGGTCATCCCGAGCGGGTGGACAGCTCGACCAGGCGGGTGGGGACGGTGGTGAGGTCGCCGGCGCCGAGCGTGAGGCACACGTCGCCGGGGCGGAGGGTCTGGCGGAGCCACAGCACGACGTCGTCGAGGTGGGGCAGGTAGGCGACCTGGGCCGCCGGATCGGCGTCGAGCACGGCGTCGACCACCAGCTTCCCCGACACGCCCGGCCGGGGCGCCTCGCCCGCGGCGTAGACGTCGGTGATCGCCAGCAGGTCGGCCTCGGTGAACGCCGAGGCGAAGTCGCGCCCGTGGGCTTCGGTGCGGCTGTAGCGGTGGGGTTGGAAGACGCACACCACCCGCCGGCCGTCCAGCTCCCGGGCCGCGGCGATGGCCGCCGCCACCTCGGTGGGCAGGTGGGCGTAGTCGTCGACCAGGGTGGCCCCGAAGGCCTCGCCCCGGGCCTCGAAGCGGCGGGCCACGCCCACGTAGTCGTCCAGCGCGGCGGCGGCGTCGACCAGCGGCACGCCGACCAGCACGGCCGCGGTGACGGCGGCGGTGGCGTTGCGGGCGTTGTGCATCCCGTGGACCTGGAGCCGCACCGGCACGGGCTCCGGGCTACCGGCCTGCACCAGCCCGAACGAGAGGCCCTCGGCGGTGCTGACGGGATCGACGATGCGGACATCGGCCGACGGGTCGGTGCCGTAGCGCACGGCGCGGACCTCCTGGCCGAGCTCGCCGGCGAACGTGTCGTCGGCGCACACGACCCGCTGCTCGGCGTTCGCCAGGAACGACCGGAAGGCCTCGACCAGCGCCTCGAAGCTGCCGTAGTGCTCCAGGTGGTCGGGCTCGACGTTGGTCACCACGGCCACGTCGGTGGCCAGGCGCAGGAAGGTGCCGTCGCTCTCGTCGGCCTCCACCACCAGCGGTCCGTCGCCGCCCCACGCCGAGCTGCGCCCGAGCCCGGGGATCGGCGCCCCCACCACCCAGCCGGGCTTCACGCCCACGGTGTCGAGGATGGTGGCGAGCATGGCCGACGTGGTGGTCTTGCCGTGGGTGCCGGCGACGGACACCGTGGTCCGCTCGCTGGTCAGCCAGGCCAGGGCGTCGGCGCGGTGGAGCACCGGGAGGTCGCGGCCCCGGGCGTCGACCACGGCCGGGTTGTCCGCCGGCGTGGCCGTGGAGACGACCACAGCCGTCACCTCGGCGTCGAGCGCGGGCTGCTCCGAGCCGGTGGCGACGTCGACGCCCAGCGCCCGCAGCGGCGCCACGAACGGCGTGGTCTCGGCCGGGTCGTGGCCGCTGACGGCGTGGCCCCGCTCGGCCAGCAACGTCGCCACGGCGCTCATCCCGGCGCCGCCGATGTTGGTGACGAAGACGTGCGCGTACGTCTCGGTGTCGCTGTCGCCGGCCTTGGCCAAGGGAGTGCTCCCCGCTCTTGGCGCCTGCGGCGCCGGGCCGCTCAGGCCACGGCCTCCCGTTCGGTCGGCCTCAGGCACGGGCGTGCTCCTCGGCGAGGCGGGCGATGTCGCGGGCGGCGTCCGGCCGGGCGGCGCGGCGGGCCGCGGTGGCCATCGTGTCGAGGCGGCGCGGGTCCTCCAGCAGGGTGTCGACCTCCGCGACCAGGCGGGCCCCGTCGAGCTCGGCGTCGGGGATCACCTCGGACGCGCCGGCCGTCCACATGTGCCGGGCGTTGGCGGTCTGGTGGTCGGCGGTGACGAACGGCGACGGCACCAGGATCGACGGCAGGCCCGCCGCCAGCAGCTCGAAGCACGTGCTCGACCCGGCCCGGCACACCACCAGGTCGGCGGCGGCCAGCGAGGTGGGCATGTCGTCGTCGTACTCCACGGCCTGGTAGCGCAGCGGCACGCCCGACGACAGGGGCGGCCCGCCCGACATCAGCTCGTCCCAGTCGCGCCGGCCGACGATGTGGCGCACGTGCAGGTCGGTGCGCGACGACCAGCGCTTCAGGGCCGCCAGCACCGCCTTGTTGATCTTCAGCGCCCCCAGCGACCCGCCGAAGATCAGCAGCACCTTGCGACCGGGGTAGACGTCGAGCTTGTGGCGGGCGGTCTCGCTGTCGTGGCGGCGGTCGATGGCCAGGATCTCGGGCCGCACCGGGTTGCCGGTGACGACCGCACGGGGCAGCGGCGTGTCGGGGAACGACACCGCGCACGCCTTGGCGAACCGGCCCACCAGGCGGTTCGCCGCGCCCGGGGCGGCGTTCTGCTCGGCGACCACGATCGGGATGCGCCGCACCACGGCGGCCAGGGCGCAGGGGACGCTGGCGTAGCCGCCCACCGACACCACCACCCGAGGCTTCAGCCGCCCCACCAGGCGCCAGGCCCGGCCCATCGCCCGCACCAGCTGGCCGAGCGAGCGGACGTTCTGCAGGCTGATCCGCCGCTCGATGCCCCGGCCGGGCAGCAGCGTGTGGGCGAAGTCGGACGCCGGGAACAGCTTGGCCTCCAGGCCCCGCTCGCTGCCCACCAGGTGCAGCGACGACGCCGGGTGCCCCTGCTCGACCAGCCCGCGGGCGATGGCCAGCGCCGGCATCACGTGCCCCGCCGTGCCGCCCCCCACCACCAGGGCGTAGGTGTCGCTCTCCCGCCGCTTGCGACTCACGTCTTGGCTCCTCTTCGAGATCCCGGGCGGACCGGCTTGGTCTCTCGGCCATCGGCGTCCAGGTGCCGCCCGCCGACATCGTCGACATCCTTGACGACGCCGGGCCTGGCCTCGGGCAACTCGTCGAGGTCCGCCGACGAACGGGGGGTGATGGCCTGGCGGGCGACCGCCAGCAGCAGGCCCGCGGCGCCCATGCTGAAGATCAGCGACGAGCCGCCGTAGCTCACGAACGGCAGCGGCACCCCGGTGACGGGCAGCACCCCCGCCACCACGGCGATGTTCACGAACGCCTGGAACAGGAACCAGGCGGTGATGCCCACCGCCAGCAGCATCCCGAACCGGTCGGGGGCGTGCAGCGCCACCCGGATGCCCAGGACGCCGAACAGGACGAACAGCGCCACCACCACGAGGGCGCCCACCAGGCCCAGCTCCTCGCCGATGATGGCGAAGATGAAGTCGCTGTGGGCGTAGGGCAGGAAGCCGAGCTTGGCCCGGCTGGCGCCCAGCCCGCTGCCGGCGAACCCGCCGGACGCCAGGCCCACCAGCGACTGGACGCTCTGGTAGTTCTCGCCCCGCGGGTCGGCCATGGGGTCGAGGAACGAGAACACCCGGTCCCGGCGGTAGGGCGCCGCCAGCGCCAGGAACGTGGCCAGGCCCACTCCCACGCCGGCCCAGCGCACGATCGGGCCCAGCGGCACGCCGGCCACGAAGACCATCGACAGGGCGATGCCGGCGATCACCAGCATGGTGCCCAGGTTCGGCTGCAGCATCACCAGGCCGGCGACCACCGCCAGAGCCACGATCACCGGCCGCAGCGTCGCCCGGGTGTTGTGCATCCACTTGGACCGGCGGGCCAGCAGGTCGGCCACCCAGATGAGGAACGTCAGCTTCACCAGCTCGGCCGGCTGGATCATGAGGGCGCCGTAGCCGATCCAGCGCCGGGAGCCGTTGTGGTCGGTGCCGATCACCAGCACCGCGGCCAGCAGCACCAGCGACGTCCACAGCATCGGCGCGGCCAGGCGGCGCCAGCGGTGGTAGTCGACGCGGGCGATCAGCACCAGCACCCCGGTGCCGGCCAGCGCCCAGGTGGCCTGCCGGGTGACGTGGTACCAGGAGCTGCCGTAGCGGTCGAGGGCGTAGGCCGACGACGCCGAGAGCACCATCACCAGGCCGAACAGGTTGAGCACCGCCACGAGGAAGGCGATGCCGAGGAACATCGAGTTGTGCCGGCGGCCCGCCACCACGCCATCGGTGGCCGCGGCCCCGGAGCGACGCCACCGCAGCAGCCGCGCCAGCCGGGGGTCGAAGGTGGTGCTGGTCATGTCGCCCGCTCCCCCGCCCCGTTCGCCGCCAGGTGGGCCTGCACGGCGCGGGCGAAGTCGTCGCCGCGCTCGCCGTAGGAGCGGTACCAGTCGAAGCTGGCGCAGCCCGGCGACAGCAGCACCGCGTCGCCCGGCTCGGCCGCGGCCGCCGCCAGCGCCACGGCCTCGTCCATCGACGCCGCCGGCCGCACCGGGACACCGGTGGGCAGGAAGGCCGCGGTGACCTCGGACGTGGCGTCGCCGATGGCCACCACCGCCCGCGTGCGGGGCGCGGCCGCGGCCAGCGAAGACAGGTCGAGGCCCTTGTTGCGCCCGCCGCAGATCAGCACCAGCGAGGGGAAGCCTTCGACGGCCGCGAGCACCGCGTGGGGTGTCGTCGCCTTGGAGTCGTCGAAGAAGCGCACACCCCCAGCCTCGCCCACCAGCGTGACCCGATGGGGGAGCCCGTCGAAGCCCCTCAGCGCGGCCCGGACACCGTCGAGCGACCCCCCGCCCGCCAGCGCGGTGGCCGCCGCGGCCAGGCCGTTGAGCAGGTCGTGGGGGAAGCTGCGGGGCAGTTCGTCGACCCGGGCCAGCTCGGCGCCGCCGGGTGTGACCAGCACGCCGTCGGCGACGCGGTAGGCGCCCTCGCCGGCGTCACGCCCGAACCCGATGCGGCGGGCGGGCGCGGCGGCCAGGTGGCGGGCCACGACCGGGTCGTCGACGTTGCCGATCGCCACCTGGTCGGCGCTCTGGTCGCGCCAGATGCGGGCCTTGGCGGCTTCGTACTCGGCCAGCGAGCGGTGGTTGTCGAGGTGGTCGGGGGCGAAGTTGAGCCAGGTGCCGACGGCCGGGGCGAAGCGGCGCGAGTGGTCGAGCCGGAACGACGACGCCTCCACCACGAACACGTCGACGGTCGGGTCGTCGACGGCGGCGACCAGCGGCACCGGGGTGTTGCCGACCGCCTGTGCCGCCAGCCCCGACGCCTCCAGCATCTCGCAGGTCAGGGTGGTCACCGTGGTCTTGCCGTCGGTGCCGGTGATGGCCAGCAGCGGGCGGTCGTCCCAGCGGGCGGCCAGGTCGAACTCCGACAGCACCGGCGTGCCCAGCTCCCGGGCCAGGTCGAACGCCGGATGGGTCGCGGGCAGGCCCGGCGCCGGCAGCAGCGCCGACGCGTCCCGCACCAGCTCGCCGAGGCGTGTCACGTCGGGCCCGGCGACCAGCTCCAGGCCCAGCTCCCGGGCCGCCTCGACAGCCGCGTCACCGGGCCGGTCGTCGACCGCCACCACGTGCTCGCCGCGCTGCACCAGCGCCCGCGCCACCGCAGCACCCGTCACCCCGAAGCCCACGACCAGGTAGCTGTCGCTCATCGCTTCCCGCTCTTGCTGCTCCGCAGCGGGCCGCTCGGGCCGCGCTCGCTCTTCGCCGGGCCTCGCTCGGCGAACCTCGCTGCGGACGGACGCTCGCTCAAGGTCACTCTCCCGCCCGATCGGTGTTGCAGACGGGGTCGGCGTTGGCGGTCTGACCGGTGCACACCTCGCGCCGGTCCAACCCGCCGGTGGAGCCGAAGTCGGCGTAGTAGATGCCCAGCGCCACCGCGGTCGCCATCAGCGCCATCAGCCAGAAGCGGATGATCACGGTGGTCTCGGGCCAGCCCCCCAGCTCGAAGTGGTGGTGCACGGGCGCCATGCGGAAGATCCGCCGGTGGAACAGCTGGAAGCTGCCGATCTGGAGGATCACCGACAGGGTCTCGAACACGAACACGGCGCCCACGATGGGCAGGAGCAGCTGGGCGTTGAGGGTGAGCGCGAGCGCGGCGAGGCCGGCGCCGATGGCCAGCGACCCCGTGTCGCCCATGAACACCTGCGCCGGGGGCGCGTTCCACCACAGGAAGCCGATGATGGCGCCGACCATGGCGGCGGCGATGACGGCCAGGTCGAGGGCGTGGTTGACCTTGTAGACCTCCGGGTTCCGGAAGTCCCAGAACGCGACGACGGTGAGCGCCAGGTAGGCGTAGGTGGAGATGCCGCCGGCCAGGCCGTCGAGGCCGTCGGTGATGTTGACCGCGTTGGTGGTGCCGAGGAGCAGCAGCACCGCCCACACGCACCACCAGAAGTCGCCCAGCTCCCAGCCCGGCTCGCTGTAGCGGGTGAAGCTGAGCGTGGTCTCGATGTCGGTCCACAGCACGGTGCCGATCGCGAAGCCGACGGCCACCACCAGCAGGCCGCCCATCTTGGCCCGCCGGTTGAGGCCGAGGTTGCGCTCGTGGCTGATCTTGATCCAGTCGTCGAGCGCCCCGACCATGCCGGCCGCGGCGATGGCCAGCATCACCAGCAGGCCGCTGCGGGTGAACAGCAGACCCCGGTGGAGGTGGGCGACGGCGTAGCCGATGGCGGCGGCCACCACGATGGCGACGCCCCCCATGGTCGGGGTGCCGGCCTTGGCGATGTGGCCCTGGACGTCCTCGTGGATGGGCTGGCCCATGCGGTGGGCCCGAAGCCAGTCGATGAGGTAGCGGGTGCCCAGCAGCGACACGGCCAGGCTGATGCCCGCGGCGATGAGGAGGGGGACCACTAGCCGGCGGCCTCCCCCGGAGCCGTTGCGGGTGCCACCGTGAAGCCCAGGTCGGCGAGGGCGCGGCGGGTCTCGACCCGGTCGTCGAACGGGAGCACCCTGTCACCGATGGTCTGGGTGGTCTCGTGGCCTTTGCCGGCCACCAGCACCAGGTCGCCGGGTCGGGCCGCCGCCAGCGCCGACGCGATGGCCCGTCGCCGGTCGGGCTCGACCGTGACGTGCGTCAGCCGGTCGTCGGGGACGCCGCCCAGGATCTCGTCGATGATGGCCATGGGGTCCTCCGAGCGCGGGTTGTCGGAGGTCACCACCACCCGGTCGGCGAGGCGAGCCGCGACGTCGCCCATGACCGGGCGCTTCGTGGCGTCACGGTCGCCGCCGCAACCGAACACGACGGTGACGTTCCCCTCGGGCACCAGCTCCCGGCTGGTGACCAGGGCCTGCTCGAGGGCGTCGGGCTTGTGCGAGTAGTCCACTAGGACTGTGAACGGCTGGGAGCCCTCGATGGGTTCGAAGCGCCCGGCCGGCGGCTCGGCGACGGCGAGGCCGAGGGCGATCGTGGCGGGTTCGATGCCCAGCTCCCGGGCCACGGTGGCGGCGGCGAGGGCGTTGGCGGCGTTGAAGCGCCCGGGGAGGCCCACGCGGATCGACGTGCCCGCCCAGGTGAAGGTGCAGCCGTCGGCGCGGACCTCCAGGTCGGCGACGTCGTCGAGGCTGTAGGTGGTCACCGGGACCTGCGCCTCGTCGGCCAGGCGCCGGCCCCACGGGTCGTCGACGCAGATCACGGCACGTTCGGTGAACGCCGGGGAGAACAGGCGGGCCTTGGCAGCGAAGTAGTCGTCCATGGAGGGGTGGAAGTCGAGATGATCGCGCGACAGGTTGGTGAAGACGGCCACGGCGAAGCGCGTTCCGTCGACGCGGTGCAGTTCGAGGCCGTGCGACGACACCTCCATCACCACGGCGGCCCGACCGGCGTCGCGCTCGGCGGCCAGCATGGCCTGCAGCTCGGTGGCGTCGGGGGTGGTGTGGAACCCGGAGATGGTGCCGATGAGCCCGCTGGGACGTCCCGCCGCCTCCAGGACCGACCGCAGCAGGTGCGTGACCGTGGTCTTCCCGGCCGTGCCGGTCACGCCGACGACGGTCAGGTGCCGCGACGGCTCGCCCCAGAACCGGGCGGCCAGCGGCCCCATGGCGGCCCGCACGTGCGGCACCACCACCTGGGGGACGTCCACGGCCAGCTCGTGGTCGACCAACAGCGCCACGGCTCCCGCGGTGACCGCGGCGCCGGCGAGGTCGTGCCCGTCGACCCGGGCGCCCCGCACGCAGCAGAACACGGCGCCGGGGGTGACGTCGCGGGTGTCGTGGACCACCGACGACACGTCCGGACCCCTGTAGGTCGAGCCCTCAGGAGCGCCCAGCGCGATCTTCGTGCCCGCCGGCACCACGTGTGCGGTGCCCGCGAGCGCTGCCACCAGCTCGCCCAGGTACACGGCCGCTATCCGCCCCTGCGGGCCCGCGGGTTCACCAGGGGCACCGGGGTGGTGGGGGGCGGGGTGGAGACGGGCAGAGCGGTGGTCGGGGCCGACGGTGGCGGGGGCGGCGGGTCGGCGGCCTGGCCCCGCACCAGCGGCGACTCCACGTTCGCCGTCGGGCTGGTACCCGTGGAGCCGGTGGGCGGCACGTGCATCAGGCGCAGGGCGTAGCGGGACAGCTCGCGGAACGCCGGCGCCGCCGTCGACGAGGCGTACACCTGGCGGGGCTCGTCGAGCACCACGATCACCGACAGCTTGGGGTCGTCGGCCGGCATGAAACCGGCGAACGTCGCCACGTTGTGGGTGCGGCCGTCGGCATCGACGTAGCCGCCGCCCTCCTGCGGCTTGCGGGCGGTGCCGGTCTTGCCGGCCACCTCGTAGCCCTCGATCGCCGCGGCCTCGCCGGTGCCGGCCCGCACCACGTTGGCCAGCATCGCGCGCATCTGCGCCGCGGTCGTCGGCGACACCACCCGGTGGGACTCGCCCTCGGGACCGGGGCGCCGCTCGCCGTCGGCGTCGATGATGTTGTCCACCAGCTTCGGGGGGACGTACACACCGTCGTTGGCGATGGCGTTGTAGGCGTAGAGCATCTGCATGGCGGTGACGGAGACCCCGTGGCCGATCGGGATGGTGCCGATCGACGTGCCGGACCAGTCCGCCGGTTCGAGGAGGCTCCCTGCCACCTCTTGGGGGAAGTCGAGCGCGGTCTTCTGGCCGAAGCCGAAGTCACGAAGGTAGTCGTAAAGCTTCTGCTTCCCCAGCTCCTGCGCCACCATGATCGTCCCCACGTTGGACGAGTCGGTGAGGATGTCGGTGAGCGACATCGGCTCGGTGAGGTGGTGGTGGTCGTCGGTGAACGCGTGGTCGGCCACCTGCAGCCGCCCCGGCACCATCAGCTCGCTGTCGGGCTCGAACAGTCCCTCCTCCAGCGCCGCGGCCAGGGTCACCACCTTGTTGACGGAGCCGGGCTCGTAGTTGGCGGTGAGGGCCACGTTCTCGCCCGAGCTGACCGGGTTGCCGGCGTCGTCGAGCCCGATGTTGGCCAGCGCCAGGATCTCGCCGTTCTCCGGGTTGGTGATGATCGCGTACCCGCCCTTGGCCTGCTCGTCGCGGACGGCGTCGGCCAGCACCTCCTCGGTCGCGACCTGGAGGTTGCGGTCGATGGTCAGCTCGAGGTCGTCGCCGGGGGTGGCGGGGTCGAGATCGTGGCGGCCGGCCGGGATCGTGCGGCCCTCCAGGTCCCGCTCGACGATCAGCTCGCCGGGCTCCCCCGCCAGGTTGTCGTCGTACTGCAGTTCCAGGGCGGACAGGCCCTCGTTGTCGACGCCGACGCGGCCCAGCAGCGAGCGGCCCAGCTCGCCGGCCGGGTTGAAGCGCTTCGACTCGTCGATCGACCAGATGCCGTCGAGCTTCTCGGCCTCGATCTTCTCGGCGACCTCCGTGGGCACCTGGCGGGCGACGTAGACGAACGAAGCGTCCTTGGCGAGGCGCTGCCGCAGCTCCTCCTGCTTCGGGGCGTCGAGGCCCAGGATCGGGGCCAGGGTCGCGGCCGTGGCCTCCGGGTCGGTGATCAGGCGGGGGTCGGCGACGAACGTGGGCTGCTGGACGGTGATCGCCAGGTCGTAGCCGTTGCGGTCGAAGATGGCGCCCCGTCCGGCCACCAGCTGGATGGGGGTGATCCGCTGGTTCTCGCCGTAGCTGGCCCAGTAGTCGGCGCCGACGACCTGGACCATCACCAGCCGCAGCCCGACCAGCCCGAACAGCACCACCATGATCCCGAGGAACGTGACCGCGCGCCGGTGCGGCTCGCCGGGCCCGACCCGCGGGCGCCGGGGGCGCGACGGCGGGGGCGACTGCTTCGTCGAGGTGGAGGGTTCGGCTGTGCGCGAGGCCGGGTCCGACCGCGGGGGCCGGGTGCCCGGCGGCCGCTTCGTCGTCGTGCCGGTGCCCTTGCCCTTGCCCCGGGCGCGCGTCGGGGACGCGGCGCCCGAGGACGTCGAGGCCGGGGCACGACGGGGGGAGCCGTCGTGCCCGCGATTGGTCGTTCCCTTGCCCTTGTTCGCCGCCGCTGACCGGCGGGGTGGGGAGCTCCGCCGGGTGGCGCTCACGGTGCTGTCACCGCTCCGGTCAGGGCGTCGAAGAACCGAGATACGGCTTGACGTCGGTGTAGCTGGTGTCCGGCGAGTCCTCGTCGGCCTCGGCCTGGTCGTCGGGTGGTGCGACCGGCTCCTCGGGGGTGATCCACACGGTCTCGCCGGGCGGCACCATCCCCATGTCGGCCGCGGCCGACTGGATGCGGTCGGGCGACTCCAGGTCGGCGACCTCGTGACGCAGGTCCTCGTACTGGGCCTGCTCCTCGGCGACCTGCTTGTCGAGCTCGTCGAGGTGGATCTGGCTCTCGATGAGCAGGGCGTGGCTCACCGCCACCAGGAACAGCGCCACGAACAGCAGCACCACCATGGTGACGCCGGCCCGTGGGGTCAGCCGGATGGGCCGCCGCCGCGCTCCCGGCCGCACCACCCGCAGGTGGGTGCGTTCGACCGGAAGCGTCTGCGGAGCCGTCTCGCCACGAAGCGCACGGGATGCACGGGGGACGTGGACCGTTGCCATGACTAGGCCACCTTTTCGAGGGGGAGCTTCTCGACCGCGCGGGCTCGCACGGCCTCCGAACGGGGGTTCGCCGCGACCTCCGCGGGCGAGGCCTTCCAGGCCCCACGACGCAACAGGGTCACGACGGGATGGATGTGTGGCGGCGGCGGGAGCTGGGCCGGACCGGTCCAGCCACCGGTGGCGGCGTGGCGGAAGCGGGCCTTGACGATGCGGTCCTCGCCCGAGTGGTAGGCGAGCACGATGCAGCGCCCACCGGGGGTGAGCACGTCGATCGCGTCGTCGATGGCGCCCGGCAGGATGTCGAGCTCGTCGTTGACGGCGATGCGCAGCGCCTGGAACGTGCGGCGGGCGGGGTGGCCGCCGGTACGGCGGGTGGCGGCGGGGATGGCGTCGCGCACGACCTCGGCCAGCTGCTTGGTGCCCGAGATCGGGCGGGCGGCGACCACGGCCCGGGCGACGCGCAGGGAGAAGCGCTCGTCGCCGTAGCGCTGCAGCAGGCGGGCCAGCTCGTGGACCTCGGCGTGGTTGACGATGTCGGCGGCGCTGGGACCGTGGTCGGGGTCCATGCGCATGTCGAGCGGGCCGTCCTCGCGGTAGCTGAAGCCCCGCTCGGGCCGGTCGAGCTGGGGCGAGCTGACGCCCAGGTCGAAGAAGGTGCCGCTGGCGGCCTCGTGGCCCAGGTCGTGGAGGGTGTCGGCCAGGCGGTCGAAGCGGGCGCGGACGATCGTGGCCCGGTCGCCGAAGCGGGCCAGGCGCCGGCGGGCGGCGGCGACGGCGGTGGGGTCCTGGTCGAGGCCGACGACCGACAGGTGCGGGTGCGCGTCGAGCAGGGCCGCGGCATGCCCGCCGCCGCCCACGGTGGCGTCGACCACGACGCCGGCGGGCACCGGCCCGAACAGCTCGACCACCAGGTCGACCAGCACGGGGGTGTGCTCGAAGCGGGGGCCCTCGGGGCCCTCGGGGCGCTCGGTGCCGCTCACAGCCCGTCCAACCACCCCGCCGCCACCCCAAGCGGCGTCAACAGCGCTTCGCTGCAGTTGACCGTCATAGCTTCAAGTCCTTGGCGGCCTGGCGGAGGGCGGCGTGGGGGCCCTCGGGGATGGAGTCCTGGCGCTGGTCCCAGCTGTCCTTCGCCCAGACGGCGATGCGCTCCCGGGCGCCGACCACCATCACGGGACCGTCGATCTCGGCGTAGCCCCGCAGGTCCTTGTGCACCTGGATGCGGCCCTGGCCGTCGGGCTGGACGTAGAAGGTGGCGGCCATGAAGGCCTCGTAGGCCTCCTCGGAGACGATGCCGAGGCCGACGCCGTCGGACCAGCGCTCCAGCACGGCGTCGAACCCGTCCTCGGGCCAGAGGCCCAGGAAGCCGTCGAGCGGGCCCAGGTAGGCGCCCTCCGCGAGGCGGGTGCGGAACGGCGACGGCAGCACGAGGCGGTGCTTGATGTCGACCGAG
Organism: Acidimicrobiales bacterium; assembly: GCA_035316325.1. NCBI lineage: Bacteria > Bacillati > Actinomycetota > Acidimicrobiia > Acidimicrobiales > Acidimicrobiales bacterium. The sequence continues at coordinate 2,026 of DATHJB010000073.1, read as the reverse complement.
TGGTCGAACGAACCGGTGAAGAAGCGGGGCCCGGCCGGGCGCGCCGGTGCCACCACCGCCCCGGTCTGCTCCTCACCTCCGGTGCCACTCTGCTCCACAGCGTGGGAAATTACCCCACAACCTCCCACCAGACAAGGCACCCCCGGGCGCGGCAGGGCCACTGTGGGCGTTGGCCCCCCTCAGAACCCCCCGCTCAACCCGGCAGATGGCGCAGGAAAGCGACCACTAGAAGCTCAGGCGGTGCAGACACTCGTCGACGATGCAGACGCAGAGGGCGAACTCGTCGTCCCCTGCGATCCTGCTGCGTCGGGCGTACAGCTTGTCGTTCAGCGACAGCATCGCTGCGTTGTCCCAATGGACGTAGGAGATCACCCGCTGGATGCCCTCAGCGCTCGCCCGCCTGAGCACCTCGACCTTCAGCCGGTAGGCGTAGCCCTGGCGGGCGTGGCTCGAGTGGCTGGCGAGATAGCAGATCTCCCAGCTGGAAGGCGGTGGCGGGTATCCGTACAGGCTGGGTACCCGCCAGATCGCGACTGCCCTGAGCTCGCTACCGACGAACAGTCCGACGCCACGGAACTGGTTCCCGAGGAATCGAGCGACATCGGCCCGGATCGCTTCGGACACGACCGCTGTCCAGGGCTCGCCCAGTCGCCGGGATGGAAACTTCGACAACAGGTCGCTGTGCGTGTGGTCGAGGTCGACGATCCGCTCGTCGCCTCGTGCCGTGTCGGACATCTACTGACGGATGTCGGTGACGTGCTCCGCCCCACTGGCCCTCTCGAGCGCGATCAAGACGTGCTCGTCGACCGGTCGCCCGTTCGGGCTGTACACGCCCGATGCTCGAATCCGTTCGGTCCTTCGGGCGTAACCATCGTCTGCGTCCTCATGAGCGAAGGCCTGCGCCCTGACCTGCTCAGCCTGGCCAGTGCCCTCGAACCACTCGAGGAGTGCCTCGTGGGAGATCACCGGCGACGGCTCGGCCGGGCCGTCGTCCTCCATGAGGTCACGCCATGGCCCTTCGCGGTGGGTCTGCTGCTTGAGCTGCCAGGCCGGCCACGAGCCGTAGGTCTCCAAGACGAGATCGAGCACCAGATGACCCGTTACATCGAGCGGCATCGGCTGCGGACGGGGCCAGTCGTGACGCTCGGCCTTCCACAGCGAGGCGACGACAGGACCATGGGCGTACGCCTCGATCTCCTCCCCGAACAACGGAGCCCCGGTGAGGATCAGGTGCCAGGCCTGCGCGTAGTAGCTCCATTTGTGGAGCTGCGCCTGGCCCGCGTCGGGCATCCGCCTGCGGAGCTCCTGCGCGACATCGTGAGCCGACACCAGCTTCGTCTCAGGCAGAGGCATTTCGAGTCGAGTCTCGCGCATCAGTTCCACCTCCACGGGATGACGAACACACGTTCGCATCCTATTCGACAAGCCAACGATCCGCAGGCGATATGTGGGACCGGCGCTCGTCGAGTCAACCGGGCAGATGGCGCAGGAAAGCGGCGACCAGGGTGTCGGCAGGGATGCCGATGCCGAGGGCGCAGGACTCGACCGCGCGGGTGGCGGCGGCGTCGAGGCGGAGCAGGGGGCGCAGGAGGCCGGGGTCCCAGTGGGCGTACACCGCGCACTGGAAGCGGGCGCCCGCCCGGGTGCGGCGCTGGCTGATGCCGACCACCTTCTGCTCCCCGAGCGTCACCTCACCGGGGCCGACCGCGCAGAAGCACACCAGCCGGCCCAGCGGCCCGCACGCCAGCGGCCCGGAGTGGAGGGCCGTGCCGTCGATGCCCATGTCGTGCAGCGCCGCCTGCCACACCCGGCCCAGCCACTGGCTCGACCGGCCCACGTCGTCGTCCCACAGGGGGTCGCCGGCCGGCACGATCACGTCGACCCAGGCGACCTCGCCCGGCACCAGCAGCACCGCTCCCCCGCCCGACCGCCGCCGCACCACCTCGATGCCCAGCGAGGCGGCGACCGAGTGGTCGACCACCCGCTCCGACTGGGTGGAGCCGAGCACCAGCGCCGGCCGGTCGAT
>DATHJB010000072.1 GCA_035316325.1 Acidimicrobiales bacterium | reverse complement strand
AAGGGGATCATCCAATCAGCCATCCAGTCAGGCCACGTTCCCGTCGCCGGCTGCCGCCACGCCGCCTCCATCATCTCGTAGGTCACCCGGCCGAAGAGAAGGGCATCGGCTCGTTCCAGGTTGGCGGCCCAATAGCGATCCGACTCCTCGTCCGCGGGGATCACCCGGTGATCGCAGCAGCCGTCGAGGACAGGGCAACCGTTGCCTGACGCGGCACCAGCCGGCGTCGAGGCGTGGCTATGACGTTCCCCGGAGACTGTCCCGGAGGAGATCGAGGTGACCTGCGTGGCGGGCGGTCTCGTCGATCATGTGGACGAGGATCCAGCGCACGTTGACCGATCCGATCCCGAACGACGGCACCGCCGCGACCACGCTGAGCGAATCACACCGATCGAGCGCCGATCGGCTGCGTTCGCACGCCGACAGGTAGAGCCCGAGGATGCGCTCGACGGTGTCGTCGGCGGCCAGTCGCATGGCATGGTCGGGGTCGTCGGCGCCGGGCACGTTCCACGGAGCGGGCATCTCGACGCCGAGCAGTCGGCCTTGGAACCAGCGGTCCTCGGCCCATGCCAGGTGCTTGACGATGCCGGCGATCGTCAGATCCGTCGCCGGCAGCAAGCGTGTGGATGCGTCCTTCCAGGAAAGGTCAGCCAGCGCCGCTGCGACCGTCCCCCGGTACTGGTCGAGGCGCTGCACCAGCGCGGTGCGCTCATCCTCAGGCCGAAGATCAGGATGCACGAACCCGGCCCACGTCACCAACCCATCCTGCCGCCGAACACCCCAGATGGCCCCGGTGGTCTGTTCTCCACTCCCACGCGCACACACGTCGCGGTTACCGGCGGGGCGTGTTCGGAAGTGACCGGGCGATCGGTGGCATCGGCTTCCTGCTGGCCGACCCCGGGACACCTTCTTCAGCCGGATCTCCGCCGACTACCTCGCCGGGGCCCACCAGCGCGTCGTCGACGCCTGTCACCGGGTTGGCTGGCCGACCGACGCGATCGAAGCCGGTGAGCTGAACGAGTGGCTCTGCACCCTGGCCGAGGAGGCCGATCCGGATCACCCGGCGGCCGTGGGCGGCGACCTCCGCAACGTCCCCCCGCATCGTCATCCGACGGCGACACCTCGTCATGGTGGGTGCACACCGACCCCCGGCAAGCGTGCTGTCCCGAGCCCGGCGCCGAGGACCGGCCATGGTGGCGGGCACGACACGCCGCGGACCGCGCCCGAGCGGCAGTTCGGTCCTCGGCCCGTGAGGACGCTCGCACTCGCGAGGTGTCGTCGTCAAAGGGTTCGAAGGTCACCGACGGACAGCATCTGCCCGTGCAATCGCCCGTCCCGTCCAACGACATCGCCGTCCTGGTCAAGGACCTCGAGGCGGACGTGGATCTTCACGGCCCCGGCGCATCGTCGATCGCGTCGGCGGCTCGGACGCGATGAGTTCTGACGTCTCCATCGGTCGTAGACCTGTGGACATGACGAACACGAGGGGCTCGGTGGAGGAGCCCGAGCTGGTGGCTGCCGCCCGCGACGGGGACCAGGCTGCGTTCGAGCGGCTGGTGGAGGCCCACCGCCGCCCGTTGCACGCCCACTGCTACCGCATGCTGGGCTCTCTGCAGGATGCGGAGGATGCCCTGCAGGAGACGCTGCTCGCCGCGTGGCGGGGGCTGGGCGGCTTCGAGGGCCGCAGCTCGTTGCGGTCGTGGCTGTACCGGATCGCGACCCACGCCTGCCTCCGCCAGGCTGAGCGCCGACCGCCCCGCCAGCTGTCGGAGGAGCGCACGCAGGCCTGGACCGACGTCCACGACCTGGGCGACGTGGTCGAGGATCCCCTCTGGCTGGAGCCCTACCCCGATGCGAGCGACCCAGCCTCCCGGTACCAGGAGCAGGAGAACGTCGAGCTCGCGTTCGTGGCGGCGCTGCAGCATCTGCCGGCCAACCAGCGGGCGGTGCTGATCCTGCGGGAGGTGTTGCAGTTCTCCGCTGCGGAGGTCGGGGAGGCACTCGACACAACGATCCCGGCGGTCAACAGTGCGCTGCAGCGGGCGCGGAAGACGGTCGACGCGCGGATCGCCGGCAGCCAGCAGGCCGAGCTGCGTTCCCTGGGGAAGAAGGGTGTCGAGGACCTGGTCGCCAGATTCGTGGCGGCGTGGGAACGGGCCGATGTGCCAGCGCTCCTCGACATGCTCGCCGACGACGCCCGATTCGCGATGCCGCCGCTGCCGGCGTGGTTCGCGGGCAAGGCCGACATCGGCCGGTTCCTCACCGAGCGGACCTTCCAGAACCCGTGGAGGCTCCAGCCGATCACCGCCAGCGGCCAGGTCGCCTTCGCCTGCTACCGGCTCCATGCCGCCACCGGGCGGTTCGAGCTCGGCGCGCTCAACGTTCTCACACTGGGGGCAGGGCGCATCGTCGCGATGACCGGCTTCCTCGACCCCGAGCTGCACCGCCGGTTCCGGTTACCCGAGGTGCTGACCGAGATGTCTCCGCCGTAGCGATGAGTTCGGCGGTCGCCGCGTCTCTCAACAGGTGGACACTGATGAACGGAGATCGTGCAATGGACATACCCCCGATCGTGTCGCCGCAGGAGTGGGAGGCGGCGCGCCAGCAGCTGCTCGTGAAGGAGAAGGGGTTGACCCGCGCCCGTGATGCGCTGGCCGCCGAGCGTCGGCGGATGCCGTGGCAGGCCGTGGAGAAGGGCTACGAGTTCGACGGGCCGAAAGGCAAGGCGAGCCTCCTCGACCTGTTCGAGGGGCGCCGTCAGCTGATCGTCTACCGCGCGTTCTTCGAGCCCGGTGTGTACGGCTGGCCCGAGCACGCCTGCCGCGGCTGCTCCATGGTCGCCGACCAGGTCGCCCACGTCGCCCATCTGAACGCCCGCAACGCCACCCTCGCGTTCGCCTCGAGAGCGCCGCAGCCCGACATCGAGCGCGTGAAGGCGCGGATGGGCTGGGAGATGCCCTGGTACACGATGACCGACAGCTTCGACGCCGATTTCGGTGTCGACGAGTGGCACGGCACGAACGTCTACATCCGTGACGGTGACAGCGTGTTCCGCACCTACTTCGTCAACAACCGTGGCGACGAGGCGATGGGCGGCACCTGGAACTACCTCGACATCACCGCGCTCGGGCGCCAGGAGGGGTGGGAGGAGTCACCGGAGGGCTACCCCCAGACGCCGCCGTACGAGTGGTGGAACTGGCACGACGAATACGACGACGCCCCGGCGGCCGACGAGGAATGGCTCGGTCGCATCGAACGCTCAGGTCAATCCCGCCACCACGAAGCGGCTCAGGACGGCGACGCCACATGATCGCTCACGTCGCAGGCGCACCAGTCGAGGAGACCCTGCTGCCGTTGCTCGGTTTCGGCGGCGTGGGCGCGGGCCTGCTGCTGGCGCGCGCCTGGTTCGCGACCCACGTACGCCGCCCACGACGCCGAACACGTTCATGACCGACCTCGCACCCTTCACGGAACTGGTGTCCCTCGACCACGGCCTCTGTGTCGTCGTCGCTCTCCGCCCCGACCACACCCCGCACACCACCGTCGTCAACGCCGGTGTGGTTCCCCACCCGGCGACGGGTGCCGGCGCCGTCGCGTTCGTCTCCGCGGGTGGCACCCGCAAGCTCGCTCTTCTCCGCAGCAACCCGACGACCGCAGTCGTCGCCCGTGCAGGCTGGCGATGGGTCACCGTCGAAGGCCGCGCCCAGCTCATAGGACCCGACGACCCCCACCCGGAGGTGGACGACGAGCGGCTCCGACTCCTGCTGCGCGACATCTTCAGCGCAGCGGGCGGGACCCACGACGACTGGGCGACCTACGACCGCGTCATGCGCGACGAGCGCCGCACCGCTGTCCTCGTCTCTCCCACTCGCGTGTACACAAGCCCGGCATGACACCCCGTCAGCAGGGTCGTCCATAGCGTCGATCTGATGCACCCGCAGTCCCGCTGTTGGCGGGCGAGGCCGGGTCGGGTGTGCATCCCTCCATCGGCTCCGCTCCTCCAGGGGCACGGCGCCGCCGATCAACTGGGGCGGGCCGAGGTGACGCTGGTGGGCGAGGGGTCGGATGGGGCTGGGTCGGATGGTTCGGTTGGGCGGAGCGCCCGGAGGGCTCGCAGGGTGAAGGCGCCGACCAGGAACGAGGCGACGGCCCCCATCACCAGGGCCCATCGGGCGCCGAACTCCTCGGAGACGAAGCCGGCGATGGGGCTGCCGATCGGCGTCGACCCCAGGAAGACCACCGACATCAGCGCCAGCACCCGGCCCCGCATGGCCGGCGCCGACTTCAGCTGCAGCACGGCGTTCGATCCCGAGATGACCAGCACGCTCGTCACCCCGACGGGCAGCACCAGCAGGCAGGCCAGCAGCAGTCCCGGCGCCGCGGCGAGGCCCAGCATGGCTGCGCCCAGCGCCAGCGTCCCCAGGGCCAGGAACCGGGTGTTGGCTTCGGTGCGCCGGGCCACGGTGAGCGCCCCGAACACCGACCCGGCGCTCATGAGCGAGAAGAGCAGCGTGTAGGTGGTGGGGCTGCCGCCGAGGTCGCGGGTGGCGAACAGCGGTAGGACCACCGGGAAGTTGAAGGCCAGCGTGCTGACCGCGCACACCAGAAGGATGGGCAGCCGCAGCTCGGGGGCCGACCAGGCGTAGCGCAGGCCCTCCCGCAGCTGGCCCTTGGCCTTGGCCACCCGCCCCGACACCCGAAACCTCGAGCGGTCCATGCGGGCGAAGAGCCACAGCTGGGGGATGTACGACAGGGCGTTGACGGCGAAGCACCAGCCGATCCCCGGCCCGGCGATGAGAGCACCGGCCACGGCCGGCCCGAACACCCGCGACCCGGTCATGAGGGTGCTGTTGAGCCCCACCGCGTTGGGCACGTCGGGCTCGTCGACGATGTCGGTGACGAAGGCCCGCCGCGTGGGGTTCTCGATCGCGGTGACGACGCCCACGAGCAGGGTGAGCAGGTACACCGCCCACAGCGCGGTGGTGTCGGTGAGCACCAGCACGGCGAAGGCGACGGCCACGACCCCGCCGAACGCGTTGACCGCCATCAGCAGCCGCAGCCGTTCGCTGCGGTCGGCCAGCAACCCGGCCCAGGCCCCGAGGCCCAGGATGGGCACGAACTGCGCCGCGGTGACGAGGCCCACCGCCACGCCGCTGTCGGTCAGGTCGAGGACCAGCAGCCCGATGGCCACCATCTGCATCCACGTGCCGGTGTTGGAGATGAGCTGGCCGGCGGCGAAGAGGCGGAAGTTGGCATTGCGCAGCGACCGGAAGGTCACGGCCCCGAAGTCGCGCACCCCGCTCACGGCGTGGCCTCGATGTCCGGTTCCCGCACCCAGCCGCTACCTTTCGTATTTCGCAACTACATTGCGCACCATGGAATCCTAGGTCCATGAACGGGGAACCGCCATGAAGAGTGTGACCGAGCCCGCAACGCCCGCCGAGATGTCCGAGCGCGTCGTGGCCCTGCTCAGGAGCAAGGCGTTCGCCACCATCGCCACGCTCATGCCCGACGGCGCCCCCCACGCCACCGAGACCTGGATCGACACCGACGGAACGCACGTGCTGCTCAACACCGTCGTCGGATACCAGAAGCTGCGGAACATCGAGCGCGACGGCCGTGTGGCCCTCGTGGTGAGCAACCCCGACGACCCGGCCCGCCACGTGGCCATCCGTGGCCAGGTCACGTCCACGTCGGGGGAGGGGGCGAAGGAGCACATCGAGTCGCTGTCGGCGCGGTACTTCGGCACCCCCTACCCCTTCCACCACCTCGGGCAGCGCATCATCGTGCGCATCGCCCCCACACGGATCATCGACAGCTTGGAGCGGCGGTGAGGGGCACGGGCCTCGCGCCCCGCTGTCGGCCGGATAACTACTCTTGCGCCCAACGGAAGGGGATTGCGCTGGCCAATCACGAGGGTACCGAGGGCACGCACGACGGGCCCGCCGATCGGCCGGTCGGTCGCCGATGAGCGATGTCGAGACCCCGCCGGGCGAGCCCAAGCCGCGCGGCGAGACCCAGGCCAACCAGTCCGTCGCCAAGGCGTTCCGCATCCTCGACTACTTCCGGATCCACCCGGAGGGCCGGCTCTCCGACCTCGCCGAGTACGCGGGCCTCGGCGCATCCACCGCGCTGCGGCTCATCCTGTCGCTCGAGCGCGGCGGTGCGCTGGTGCGCGATCGCGAGACCCGCGAGTACTCCATCGGGCCCTGGCTCTTCGAGCTGGCCGCCACCACCGTGCGCCACCACCCCTACACGCGGTACGTCCACCAGATCCTCGTCGAGCTGCGCGAGACCACGGGCGAGACCGGCAGCTACTGGCTGGTCGACGGGCACGAGCGTCTGTGCATCGACCGCGTGCTCAGCCGCCACGCCCTGAGCAGCACCGTCGAGATCGGCGCCCGCCTGCCGCTGCACGTCGGGGCCGCGGGTCGGGCGCTCGTCGCCTTCCTCTCCGAGGAGAAGCGGGCCGAGGTGTTCGAGGCCCTGCGCGCCGAGTCGGTCGACGTCGAGGCCCTGGCGGCGTCGCTCGACAACGTGCGCAGCGACGGCTTCGCCTCCAGTTCGGAGGAGCGTGAGAAGGGCCTGGCCTCGGTGGCCGTGCCCGTGCTCGACCGCCGCGACGCCCTGGTCGGGGTCTTGTCGCTGTCCGCCCCGGTGTCGCGCCTCACGGCGAGCCGGCGCCGGGCCGCCGTCGACGTGCTCAAGGAAGCCGCCAACCGCCTCAGTGGCTACCGCGTCCTCGAGTCGTAGGCCCGCCGCTCTCGCGGCGGGTCACTCGCCGATGTAGCGGACGAGGTCGTCGCCGGGCGGGCACGGGCCCTTGATCTTCACGCCGGTCGAAGCTTCCTCGTAGGCGTGGGCCACGATGCCCGCACCCCGGCTGAGGCAGAACGCTCCCATGGCGAAGTCGGGTGGAAGGTCGAGCTCGCAGCAGACGATGGCCCACAGGCCGTCGATGTTGATCGTGACCGGGCGGCCGACGACCTCGTCGAGCGCCCGCTCGACAGCCATGGCCACCTCGACGTAGCGCCCGTCGATCGTGCCGTCGGCCGCCGCTGCCTCGCACAGCGCCAGCAGGGGAGCCCGGCGCGGGTCGAGGTCGTGGAGCTGGTGCCCGAACCCGGCCACCGCCTCCCCCCGGTCTCGGGAGTCCCGCACGTACGCCAGCGCGGCCGCGTCGAGGCCGGGCCCGGGCCCGCCGTCGCGGTCGGAGCGCTGGCCGTCGGCGCCGTCAGGACCGTCGCCGAGGGCCGACGACGCCCGCTCCTCGACCGCCAGCAGGGCGCGCATGGCGTTGCCCGCCGCGCCACCGTGGATCTCGCCGAGGAGGTTGATGCCCGTCGCCACCGACGAGTTGAAGCTGACCCCGCAGGTGGCCGCCATGCGGGCCGCGGCGATCGACGGCGCCCGGGGGCCGTGGTCGGCGCCGGCCACCATCACCGCCTCCAGCAGGGCGGCGGCCGGGGGCGAGATCATCCGCCCCGAGAAGAGCAGCACCAGGTGCTGCGCGAACGAGGTGGTGCCGATCAGGTCCTCGATGGGTCGACCCCGGGTCACGATCCGGCCGTTGGAGACGTCGGTGATGGCCGTCTCCCACCAGGCCCTGTCGCCCGATCGGTGGGCGGCGAGCGCGCTCCGTCCCGGAGCCGCGGGCTCCACCGGCCCGTCGCTCACGTGGGCGTCTCCTCGGCCCCGGTGAGCAGGTCGAGCTGGCCCTTGATCTCGTCGTTGTGGCGGCCGAGCTCGGGACCGGCCCAGCGGATCGAGCCCGGCGTCCGGTCGAGCCGGGGGACGATGCCCGGCATGAGGATGGTGCCCATCCTCTCGTCGGGCACTTCCACGATCATGTCCCGGGCCTGGTACTGGAGGTCGGACACGATGTCGGCGATGGAGTAGACGGGCCCTGCGGGCACGTCGACGCCGTCCAGCGCGGCCTTTGCCGACGCCAGCGGCAGGCCCCGCACCCAGGTGGCGATGAGCTCGTCCAGCTCGCGCACGTTGTCGCGCCGCGCCTGGTTGGAGCAGAACCGCACGTCGTCGGCCAGCTCGGGCCGCTCCATGGCGACGGCCAGCCGGCGGAAGATGCTGTCGCCGTTGGCCCCGATGGCCAGGTGGCCGTCGTCGGCGGTGATGTACACGTTCGACGGCGCCGCCCCGTTGAGGGTGTTGCCCGTGCGCTGCCGCGTGCGGCCGTCGAAGCCGTACTCGGGGAGGATGGCCTCGAGCAGCGAGAACACGCCCTCGGTGAGGGCCACGTCGACCACCTGGCCGAGGCCGCTGGCCCGCCGCTCGTGCAGGGCCATGAGCGTGCCGATGGTGCCGTAGAGGGCGGCGATGCTGTCGGCCAGGCTGAGCCCGATGCGCACCGGCGGCCGGTCGGGCCACCCGGTCACGAAGCGGATGCCGCCCATGGCCTCGGCGATGTTGCCGAACCCCGGCTTGTCCCGGGAGGGGCCGGTCTGCCCGAAGCCGGAGATGCGGACCATGATCAGCCCGGGGTTGGCCTCCTGGAGGTCGTCGTAGCCGAGTCCCCACTGCTCCATCCGGCCGGGCCGGAAGTTCTCGATGAGCACGTCGCAGTCGGCGGCCATGGCCTTGACCAGGGCCCGGCCCTCGTCGGTGCGCAGGTCGGCGGTGATCGACTGCTTGTTGCGGCTCTGCACCATCGACCACAGCGACCCGTGCTCGGTGACCAGGCTCCACGTGCGCAGCGCGTCGCCCTCGGGTGGCTCGATCTTGACGACGGTGGCGCCGAAGTCGGCGAGCAGTCGCCCGCAGAACGGCCCGGCGATCAGCGAGCCCAGCTCGAGCACCTTGAGGCCGGCGAGGGGCCCCGTCGCGGTCGCGTCCCCGGTGCCGCCCCTGCCCTCAGCGCCCCTGGTGTCCCCGTTGTCCGTCATGGCGTTGGCTCCCCGGCAGTCGGCGCGTCCTCGTCCGTCGGGCGCAGGGTCTCCTCCAGGCGCCGATGGCCCCAGACCTCGCGATCCCGGTAGCGGGGGACGAACCAGTCGTCCCCGACGAGCAGGCCGCCGTGGCCGCACTCGAAGCGGAAGCCCGAGGGCGTCCGTGCGTAGAACGAGAACATGCGGTCGTTGGTGTGGCGCCCGAGCGAGATGGCGATGGGGATGCCCCGGCTCAGGCAGAGGTCGTGGGCGGTGCCCACGTCGTCGACCTCGTCCATCTCCACCATGAAGTGGAGGAGGCGCTTGTCGGACACGACCTTGCCGGCCGGCCCGAAGGCGATCGAGTGGTGCCGCGGGTTGCAGCGCAGGAAGGTGAAGGGCCCGTTCCCGAAGTCGGTGAGCTCGAACCCGAGCGTGCGACGGTAGAAGGCGACGGTGGCGGCGACGTCGTCGACGGCCAGCACCACGTGCCCCACCCCGAGCGTCCCCGTCGTGAACCCGCTGATGGGGCGGCCGGGGACGAAGGGCTGCCCCGCGATCAGCTCCGGTCCCCAGTAGGCCTCGACGGCCAGGCCGGAGGGGTCGCGGAACCGCAGCACGCCACCGACGCGCCGCTCGGCGGCCAGGGGGCCGTCGCGCTGCTCGATCTCGATGCCGGCGTCGCCGAGGCGCTTCTCGAGCTCGTCGAGGTGCGCCGGCGTGGCCACCTGCCAGCCCACGGCGGCGACGTCGTCGTCACCGGTGGCCTCCAGCACGACGCGGTAGGCGTGGTCGTCCATCCGCAGCTCGACGGCACCGCTGTCCGACCGGCCGCCGACGGCCATGCCCAGAACCTCGGTGGCGAACGTGAGCCACTCGGCCTCGTCCGACACGCTGAGCACGAAGTAGCCCAGCTGGGTGACGAGGCGATCGGAGCCCAGGTCGTGGCGGTCGCGGTCGTGGTCGCGGCTGCTCACGGGAGTGCTTCCCCGTCGGGCCCGGCGGCGGTCCGAGCGACGACCGGGATCTCCATGACCCCGATCCGGTCGATCTCGGTGCGCATCACGTCGCCGGGAACGATCGGCCCGACGCCCGGAGGCGCTCCGGTGCAGAACACGTCGCCGGGCACCAGCGTCATGATCGACGAGGCGTAGGCGATGATCTCGCGCACCGACACGAGCATGTCCTTGGTGTCGACGTGCTGGCGGGTCTCGCCGCCGACGGACAGGTCGATGGTGAGGGCCTGGGGGTCGCCGATCTCGTCGCCGGTGACCAGATGGGGGCCGGTGGGACTGAAGGTGTCGTACGACTTGCGCCTCGACCGGTCGCCCGGGCCCCGCACGGTGATGTCGATCATCGTCGTGTAGCCGACCACGTGGTCGAGGGCATCGGCGGCGGCGATGTCGCGGCCGCCGGTGCCGACGACGAAGGCCAGCTCGCCCTCGTGGTGGATCTCGTTGTCGCCCACGTCGGGCAGCTCCACGGTGTCCTCGGGGCCGACGATCGAGCTGGGGGCCTTGAGGAACACGTCGAACTCCATCCGCCATCCGAGGTTCGAGCGGTCGGCGCGCCCCTCCATCTCGGCCCGGTGCGCCGCGTAGTTCATGGCGACGGCCACCACCTTGGAGGGGTTGAGCACGGGAGGGCCGAGTCGGACGGCCGTCAGCGGGATCTCCTCGCCGCGGCGCGCTTCGGCCTCCAGCTGGGCCTTCGCCGAGTCGAAGTCCCGGCAGAGGCGCACGAAGAAGTCCGACAGCGGGTCGTCACTCCACCCTGGTACAGCGGCCGTCACGTCGACGAGCCCGTGCTCGGACGTGACGACACCGACTCGGTGACCGTTGTAGAGACACAGCCTCATTTTCAGTATCCACAAGTCGATCTCATCTACTGCAAACTATCGGTGGCGGCGCGGAACCGTCAAGGTCCTGCCCTTGACGGCCGGCTCCGGCCACTCATACAGTTGCCAACAGCGCAATTCGATTTCACTATGTGGAGGCGCGGGGATGAGCGAGATGCCAGAGACGAAGAGGCGGTTCGACGTCGGTCTCTTCGACTGGATCGACGCCAGCGGAGCTGCCGACCTGAGCGAGGAGTACCGCCGCCGCTTCGAGCTGGTGGAGCTCGTCGAGGAGGCGGGCTTCTACGCCTACCAGGTGGCCGAGCACCACGGCACGCCACTCAGCGTGGCGCCTTCCGCCAACACGTTCCTGTCGGCCCTGACCCAGCGTACGAGCACGATCCGCCTGTGCCCTCTCGTCTACCTGTTGCCCATGCACGACCCGCTCCGCCTGGTCGAGGAGATCTGCATGCTCGACCACCTCAGCGGTGGTCGCCTGGAGGTCGGTGTCGGCCGCGGAGCGTCGCCCTACGAGCTGGGCGTCTTCGGCGTCGCCGCCGAGGACTCGCGGGCCGTGTTCGACGAGGCCCTCGACGTGCTGATCCAGGGCCTCACCACCGGCAAGGTCGACTTCCACGGGAAGTTCTTCTCCTACGACGACGTGCTGGTCCCCGTCCGGCCCCTCCAGAACCCCTACCCGCCGCTGTGGTACCCCACGATCAGCCCGAGCTCGGTGCCGTGGCTGGCCAAGGAGGGCTTCCACACCGTCTACGGGTTCGGCTTCCTCTCGCCGACCGTCGAGGACACCGCGGCCCAGAAGGTGGCGTTCGACGCCGCCCAGGCCGAGAACGCCGGTGTCGCCGGTCGCCTCAACGGCCACGTCGCCCGGCCCAAGTTCGGCCTCATGCGCCAGATCTTCGTGGCCGACACCGACGAGCTGGCCATGGACCAGGGGCGCGAGGCCTTCGCCGCCTTCTACAAGAGCTTCGACCACCTCTGGGCCAAGCACAACAACCAGCGCTTCCCCCGCACACCCGACTTCGACGCCTACGTGGCCGAGGGCCTCGTGTTCTGTGGCAGCCCAGGTACCGTCCGTGACGTGCTCGTGGGCAGCGTCGAGGCGACCGGTGCCGACTACTTCGCCGGGTCGTTCGCCTTCGGCGACATGCCCATGGAGCGCATCCGGCGGTCGCTGAGCCTCTTCGACGCAGAGATCCGCCCGGCGCTCGATGCCGTTGCCGCCAGCCGAGCGGTCGCCGGGTGAAGACCTACGACATGCTGATCGGTGGGGAGCTCGTGCCGAGCGCCTCGGGCCGGACGGTCGAGAGCACCAACCCCGCCACCGGTGAGGCGATCGCCGTCGTCCCCGACGGTGGCGCCGACGACGCCCGGCTGGCCGTGGACGCGGCCGAGGCCGCGTACGAGGGATGGCGGGCGATCGGCCCGATCGCCCGGGCCGAGAAGGTGCGGCAGTTGGCCACCGCCCTGCGCGGCGCCACCGACGAGCTGGCCAGGCTCGAGTCGGCCGACACCGGCAGCCCCATCACCCCGATGGCCAAGGACGTCGCCGCGGCGGCGAGGCGCCTCGACTTCTTCGCCGGCCTCGCCACCGAGATCAAGGGCACCACCGTGCCCGCCTCGGTCGAGGGCTTCCACTACACGGTGCGCGAGCCGTTCGGCGTGGTCGTGCGCATCGTGCCCTTCAACCACCCGATCATGTTCGCCGGGTCGCGCATCGCCGCCCCGCTGGTGGCCGGCAACACGGTGGTGCTCAAGGTGCCGCCCCAGGCGCCCGTCACCGGGCTGCGGCTCGGTGAGCTGGCCCGGGACATCTTCCCGCCCGGCGTGCTCAACATCGTCACCGGCGAGGGGGCGACCATGGGTCGCGCCCTGGTGCGGGACCGCCGGGTCAAGCGCATCGGCCTCACCGGCAGCCCGGAGACCGGCAAGTCGATCGTGCGCGACAGCGCCGAACAGCTGGCCGAGGTCTCCCTCGAGCTGGGCGGCAAGAACCCGCTGATCGTGTTCCCCGACGCCGACGTCGAGCAGAGCGCGGCCGGCGCGGTGAAGGCCATGAACTTCGGCTGGCAGGGCCAGTCGTGCGGCTCGGCCAGCCGGGTCTTCGTGCACGAGACGGTGTTCGACGAGTTCTGCGAGCGGGTGCAGGAGCAGATCGGCCGCATCCGCCAGGGCGACCCGTCGCAGCCCGACACGACGATGGGCGCCATGATCTCGCAGGCCCAGTACGAGCGGGTGCTGCGCTACATCGAGGTGGGCCGCAGCGAGGGCGGTCGGGTGATCGCCGGCGGCGGGCACCCCGAGGGCGAGGTCTTCGCCAAGGGGTTCTTCGTCGAGCCGACGGTGTTCGTCGACGTGAAGCCCGACATGCGCATCGCCCAGGAGGAGATCTTCGGGCCGGTCATGTCGATCATGACCTGGACCGACGAGGACGACGTCGTCGCCAAGGCCAACGACGTCGACTACGGCCTCACCGCCAACCTCTACACCAACGACCTGGCCCGGGCCATGCGCCTGATCCCCCGGCTCGAAGCCGGCTTCGTCTGGGTCAACGGCTCTGGCGAGCACTTCCAGGGGCTCCCGTTCGGTGGCTACAAGCAGAGCGGCCTCGGCCGCGAGGAGTCGCTCGAAGAGCTGCTCAGTTACACCCAGACCAAGAGCGTGAGCATCCTCCCGCCGAACCGCTGGCTGTGAAGGCCGAGGGGAACGAACCACCGATGACCATCCTCCGACCGTCCGACCTCCGCGGCGTCATCGCCATGATGCCGTCGTTCACCACCGACGACGGCGCCGACTTCGACGCCACCGAGACCGTCGACGTGGGCCGCCTGCGCGCCGGCGTCGACCGCATCATCGGCGACGGCGTCGACGCCATCGCCACCACCGGCAGCTTCGGCGAGGTCTACAACCTGCTGCCGTCCGAGGTGGCCACGCTCACCTCGGCCACCGTCGAGGCCGTCGCCGGCCGGGTGCCGCTGTTCGTCGGCTGCACCGAGGCCAACCCCCGGGCCACCCTCGAGCGGCTGCGCATGATCCGCGACGCGGGAGCGCCGGGCGCCTTCGTCGGCGCGCCCTACTACATGCCCCAGACCGTCGAGAACGCGGTGCGCTTCTTCGAGGAGATCGCGGAGCGCTTCCCCGACCTGGCGTTCATGCTCTACCACAACCCCGGGTTGCACCACGTCACGCTGCCCGTGCCCGCCGTGGTGCGGCTGGCGCAGCGGCCCAACATCGTGGCCATCAAGGACAGCCACCGCGACACCGTGCCCTTCTCGAAGCTCGTCGACGGCGTCGGCGACCAGCTGCAGATCTACGTGTACCAGGCGCAGCTGTTCCCCTACGCCCTGCTCGGGGCCGACGGCTGCTGGTCGATCAACGTGTGGATGGGCCCGTGGCCGATCCTGCAGCTGCGCGACGCCTGCGCGGCAGGCGACTGGCCGGCGGCGCGGGCCATCGCCGCCGAGGTCTTCGGCAGCGACGCCCCGGGCACCGACCCCCGCTACCGCGAGCTGCAGCTCAAGATCGCCGTCCAGGCCGCCGGCTACTGCGACCCCGGCCCGCTGCGCCCGCCCTTCTGGGAGCTGCCCGACGACGTCGTCGCCTCGGCCCGCACGCGCGGCGAGCGCTGGCGCGACCTCGCCGAGGACTTCCGCGACAAGCCCCGCTTCGGCTGATGCGCCGTCGCCCCTTCGAGAACCGCTGATCAGGAGAGCCCCATGTTCGTGTCCATCACCAACTTCACCGTCGACGCCGAGGTCGGCCTCAACGACGAGCAGATCGACAAGGTGATCGGGGTGACCAGCAAGCACCCGGGATGGCTGGGCGCCTACGTGTTCCGGTCGCCCGAGGACCCCACGAAGATGACCCGGTTCACCTACTGGGAGTCGTTGGAGGCCCGCGACGCCCTCTACGACTCGCCCGCCGCGCAGGCCGTCGGCCTCACCGAGCGCCCCCAGGGACGTGAGGTGCTCGAGCTCGTCCGCGCCGATCGCCCGGTCGACCCCGCCGCGGCGACGCCGGCCCCGCCCGCGTCCTGAACCGCATGCCCGACCGAACGTCCGACGGAGGGCTCGGGGGCTTCTACGAGGAGCTGCTCGGGTCCGAGATGGCCCCCCTGTGGGAGGTGCTCGACCGGAACCGGGCCCCCCGACCGGTGACGGTGCCGCACCGGTGGGCGTGGTCGGAGGTCGAGCCGCTGCTGCGCCGCGCCGGTGAGCTGGTCACGGCCGAGGAGGCCGAGCGCCGGGTCCTGATGCTGGTCAACCCGGCGACCAAGGGCGACAAGCGGGCGGTCGGCAACCTCTACGCCGGCATCCAGCTCATCCTCCCCGGGGAGACGGCGCGGGCCCACCGGCACACAGCGGCGGCCCTGCGCTTCGTCCTCCGGGGCGAAGGGGCCCTGACCGTGGTCGACGGCGTGGCCGTGCACCTCTCGCCCTTCGACCTGGTGCTCACCCCGAGCTGGGCCTGGCACGACCACGTCAACGGCACCGCGCACCCGATGGTGTGGCTCGACGCCCTCGACTCGCCGCTCACCCGGGCCCTCGACGCCTGGTTCTTCGACCCGCACCCGACCGGCCTGCAGGAGCCCGGTGACGACCCGGCCCGCGAGGCGGCGCTCACCTACCCGTGGGCGCCCGTGCACTCGGCGGCAGTCGCGGCCGCGGCGGCCTCCGACGAGGGCGCGGCGGCGATCGCCTACACGCATCCGGCGACGGGCGCCGACGTCCTGCCCACCACGAGGTGCCAGGTGGTGACGGTCGCCGCCGGCGGCCGGTGGGGGCCGCAGCGACGGGTCGGTGGCGCGGTCTTCTGCGTCGCCGAAGGCCGGGGCACGGCAGCCGTCGGCCCGGCCACCTTCCCGTTGGCGTTCGGCGACGTGTTCTGCGTTCCCAGCTGGTGCCCGCTGGAGATCAGCAACGACGGCGGCGACCCGCTGTCGCTGTTCACCTACGACGACGAGCCCGTGCTGCGGGCCTTCGGCCTCGAACGCAGCGAGCCGGCATGAGCGTCAGCGGCGGCGGCGACGGAAGCGACCGGGTCGTCGCCGAGCTGCGGGACAAGGTGGCCACGGCCTGCCGCATCCTCGGCCACACCGGCGTGGCCCGCGAGATCACCGGCCACGTCAGCGTGCGCGTCCCCGGCCGACCCCGCGAGATCCTGGTGCGCTGCCGCACCGAGTCGGAGGCCGGCCTCGAAGCCACCGACGTCGACGCCATCCGCACGGTCGACCTGTTCACCGGCACCGTCGACGACCCCGACGCCGCCGACGTCCCCCTCGAGCTGCCCATCCACACCGGTGTGCTGCGTGCCCGCGAGGACGTGGTCGCGGTCGTGCACGTCCATCCGCGGTTCTGCGTGCTGTGCGGCATCGCCGGCGTACCGCTGCGGCCCGTCTACGGGGCCTACGACCACCACGCCAGCCTGCTCGTCGAGGACGGGGTGCCCGTGTTCGAGAGCTCGGTGCTGGTCCGCGACGAGCCGACGGCCGCCGCCCTGGTGGCGGCCCTGGGCGCGGCGCCGGTCTGCCTCATGCGGGGCCACGGCATCACCGTGGTGGGGGCCAGCGTCGAGCAGGCCACTCTGCGCGCCCTGCGCCTGGAGCACCTGGCCGAGATGACCTGGGACCTGCACCGTGCCGGCTACGAGGGCCGGCTCCCCGCCGAGGAGATGGAGGCGTTCGTCTCCGCCCGCTCACAGCCGGTGCTGCCCAAGGGCGAGCGGTGGGCCTGGAACTACTACGCCCGCCAGGTAGGCGGGTCACCATGAATTGCATTATGAGAAATCTAATTGCGCTAGACGCAACGCCCGTTGTAACCTGCGGAAGCTGCGACGAGAAGGGGACGGCATGAAGAGCGAAGAGTTCAACCGGCGGATCAACGAGCTGGCCATGGAGACGAGCCAGCAGCTGCGCTGGTGGTCAGAGGTCGAAGAGAACATCACCAAGCCGATGGCGATCGAGTTCGTCAAGCAGTTCGGGCTCTTCCCGCGCCACAGCCGCCAGTGCTGGGCCAACGTCGTGGGCAACTGCCCCATCCTCGAGGTGCGCCGGTTCGTCGTGACCGAGAACCTCTGGGAGGAAGAGGCCAACGAGGAGACCTCGCACTACCAGCTGCTCGTCGACATGGGCGTCGCCCTGGGCATGACCGAGGACGAGATCACCAACGCCGAGCCGATCCCGTCGACCCAGACGGCGTTCCTGGCCTGGGAGACGCTCACCCGCACCCAGCCGTGGATCGAGGGTCTCGCCGCCAAGGGCTCGCTGGAGGCGCTGAACCAGGCCGAGACCGGCAACCTCTCGGGCCTTTCGGCCAAGCGCTGGATGGCCAACCTGGGCCTCTCGTCCGACGACGTCGCCTTCTGGGGCGTGCACTCCGAGCTCGACCAGGACCACGCCCACGACACGCTCGAGATCATCGGCAAGTACGCCACCGAGCAGGACCTCGACCGGGCCTACGTCTCGTCGCGCAAGTCGCACGGCGTCTGGCTGGTGCTGATGAACGGCATCGCCGACCACGTGCTCTCGCTGGCGGACTGACCCGTTGATGCCTGCTGAGCGGATCCTGCTCGACTCCGGCACGCCCGCGACGGTCGTGTCCGGCGGCGCCGCCGAGGGTGTCGGCGGGGGAGGTGCTCCCCGCCGAGGCGTGGTCGTCCTCCCCGACGTGTTCGGCCTGTCCCCGGTCTTCGTGGGCATCGCCGAGCGCCTCGCCGCCGACCTGTCGGCCACGGTGGGCGTCCTCGAGCCCTTCCCGGGCCTCGAGGACATGGCCTTCCCCGACAAGGTCACGATCGGCATACGTGAGCTGGGCGAGGAGCGCATCCTGTCCGACGCCCTGCTGCTGGCCGACCTGCTCGACGTCGAGCCCGTCGCCCTGCTGGGCGTGTGCATCGGCGGCATGTTCGCCCTGCGCAGCTCGGCCGGCGGGCGCTTCGACCGCGTCGTGTCGCTCTACGGCATGGTCCACGTGCCCGACCGCTGGAAGGGCGGCGGCAAGGGCGACCCCCTGGAATCCGTCCTGGCCGCGGCGTCGACCCCGATCCTGGCGATCGCCGGCACCGAGGACGAGTTCGTCCCGGTGGCCCACCTCGACGAGCTCGAGCGGGTCGGCGTCGACGTCCACCGGGTGGAGGGCGCGTCGCACGGCTTCGCCCACGATCCCTCCCGGCCGAACCACGACGCCGACGCCGCCAAACGGGTGTGGGAGACGATCGACGGCTTCCTCGCCGTCGACGCGCCGACGCCATGACCTCCAACGGCGCCGTCGACGTGGGCCAGCCGACCCGGCGGGCCGAGTCCCGCTGCTCCCCGACGGCGCAGCGGGTCGGCTCGACCCCGGCGGGGACGGCGGGATCGTTCCAGGGCCTGTTCGTCATCGAGCGCCCGCTGCCCTGGCCCGGCGACGCCACCGAGATCGACGAGCTGCGCAACCTGCGCCCCGCGCTGAAGCTGGCCGCGGCCGAGCGGCGGCCCCACCGGGTGCAGCTCGTCCTCGCCCCGCCGTCCGCCCGGACCGAGGTCCGCGTCACCTACCACCGGCGCACCACCGACCTGTTCGGCGGCTACGTGCGGGCCGGCTTCGACGTGCGCCCCGACGAGGTCGGCGACCTCTGCCTCGACCTGCTCCACGGGCGCGTCGCCGACGTGACCGGCCCCGACCGCATCGAGGTGCTGCTGTGCACCCACGGCCGGCGCGACGTCTGTTGCGGCGCCTCGGGAACGGCCCTCCACACCGAGCTGACCAGGTCGGGTCTGCCGCCGGGCGTGTCGCTGCGGCGCACCTCGCACACGGGCGGGCACCGGTTCGCGCCGACGGCGCTGATCCTGCCGACGGGCACCGCGTGGGCGTGGCTCGACCGCCGGGTCTTCACCGGCATCGTCACGCAGACGCTCGCGCCCGAGGAGGCGGCCGCCCACTACCGCGGCTGCATGGGCCTCGACGGTCCCGTGGTGCAGGTGGTCGACGCCGCCCTGTTCCGTGAGCGGGGCTGGGCGTGGCTCTCGACGCCCCGCGAGGGCGAGGTGCTCTCCCGGGACGACGACCACGCGGTGGTCAGGCTCCACCACCGGTCGCTGGACGACGGCGTGCTCCGTTCGGTCCGCGCCGTGGTGCGGGTGGCCCGGCGGACGCCGGTGCCCCGGTGCGGCGTCCCGCTCGACGGCTCGGAGGCGGAGCAGGACGACTGGGAGCTCGTGGAGATGGCGGAGGCGTGAGCCACACTCCGTGAGTTGCAACTAATGAAATCTAGTGGATGAATGTGAAACTTGATGGTACGTTACCGACGTCACACCGAGATCTGAGGGGAGGTCAGCAGTGGGGGGATCCTACGTCCTGCGGCGCTTGTACCACCTGGTCCCGACCCTGCTCGGCGTCATCACCCTGACCTTCCTCGTGGTCCGCCTCCTGCCCGGCGACCCCGCGCTGTACATCCTCGGCGAGAACTCCACGCAGGCGTCGGTGGACGCGCTCCGTGACCAGCTCAACCTGGGCGAGCCGTTGCCGTCGGCCTGGCTCAGCTACATGGGCTCGCTGCTCACGGGCGACCTGGGCGAGTCGATCGCCTACCGGGTGCCGGTCAGCGAGATCCTCTCCAGCGTCCTGCCGGTCACCGTGGCCATCGCCACCTCGGCGCTCATCCTGGGCACGATCCTGGGAGTCACGATCGGCGCCGTGGCCGCCCACCTGGCCTCCCGGGGTCGGGCCGGCCTCGACCACGCCCTCACCTCCACGTCGATCGTCCTGGAGGGCACCCCGCCGTTCGTGGTCGCCCTCATCGCCATGCTGTTCTTCGTGCTGCGCCTCGAGTGGTTCCCCGCGGTCGGCGTCATCGACTGGGGCGACGTCGGCGGGGTCGTCGAGCGGCTGGCCATGCCCGTGGGCGTGCTGGCCATCGGCGAGGTGGCGACCATCGGTCGCATCACCCGCACCTCCACGCTCGACTCCCTGGGCAACGACTACGTGCGCACCGCCCGCGCCCTCGGCGAGTCGTCGGTCTCGGCCCTGACCCATCACGGGCTGCGCAACTCGCTGCTGCCGGTCATCACCATGGTCGGCTTGAGCTTCGGCCGCCTGCTCGGCGGCACGATCGTGATCGAGGTCATCTTCTCGCTGCCCGGCATGGGCAGCACCCTGATCGACGGCATCGTCGGGCGCGACTACCCGGTGATCCAGGCGCTGGTGCTGGTCTACGCCCTGCTCTACGTCTTCGTGAACCTGCTCACCGACGTGCTCTACCGGCTGGCCGACCCCCGGGTGGAGTTGTGACGGCGACCGCGACGCCGCTCGACGTCGGGCAGGCCGACACCGCCACGGTCGAGGTGCCGCCCCGGTTCGACATGGCTCGCCGGCTGCTGCGCACCCGCCGCCTGCAGTTCGGCCTGGCCATGCTCGCCCCCATCGCCCTGCTGGCGCTGTTCGAGCCCCTCCTCCCGTTCGGCGACAGCAACGCCAGCAACCTGCAGGCCCGGTTCCTGTCGCCGTCGCTCGACCACCTGTTCGGCACCGACGCCCTGGGCCGCGACGTGCTGGCCCGCACCGTGGCCGGTGGGCGCATCTCGCTGGTGGTGGGCGTGGCCGCCGCCTTCGCCTCGGTGTCGATCGGCATCGTCCTGGGCACGGTCGCCGCCTACTTCGGCAAGTGGGTCGACAGCACCATCTCCGGCCTGGTCAACGTGCTGCTGGCCTTCCCCGGCCTGCTCATCGGTCTCACCGCGGTGGCAATGTTCGGCGCCGGTGTGGGTCAGGTGATCCTGGCCGTCTCGATCGCCTTCACCCCGCGGGCCATACGCCTCCAGCGGTCGCTGGTGCTGGGCATCAAGAGCAATCCCTACATGGACGCGGCCCGCATGGTCGCCGCCCCCACGCGGTGGATCCTCGTGCGGCACATCGTGCCCAACACCCTGTCGCCGATGCTGGTCGTGGCCAGCATCTACACGGCCAACGCCATCCTCATCGAGGCGACCATGAGCTTCATGGGCCTGGGCATCGTCCCTCCCACACCGTCGTGGGGGAACATCATCAAGGACGGCGAGCCCTACCTGCGAGAGTCCTGGTGGATCTCGCTGATGCCGGCACTGCTGCTCATCCTGGTCGCCATCGCCCTCCACCTGATCGCCGACGGCGCCCGCCAGGTCCTCGATCCGACCGAGCACGATCGAGGTGCCAAGTGAACAGCACGGATGCCCCGGTGGGCGTGGTCCGCGACCTGCACGTGTCGTTCGGCAGGGGCGAGCGGGCCGTGCGCGCCGTCAACGGCGTCGACCTCGAGCTGCGGCCCGGGGAGCGGCTGGCCATCGTGGGCGAGAGCGGGTCGGGCAAGAGCGTGCTGTCGCTCTCCCTGCTCAACCTGCTGCCCAAGTCGGCCACCGTCGGCGACACCTCGGTGGTCGAGGTGGCCGGCAACGACATGCTCCACATGTCCGAGTCCAGCCTGAACGGCGTGCGGGGCAGCCAGGTCAGCCTGGTCTTCCAGGACCCGATGACGTCGCTCGACCCCGTGCTGCGGGTGGGTCGCCAGCTGGAGGCACCGCTGCGCCGCCACCTGGGCATCTCCCGGGCCGAGGCCCGCCAGCGGGCGCTGAAGCTGCTGTCCGAGGTGCGCATCCCCGCCGCCGAGCGCGTGCTCGACTCGTTCCCCCACGAGCTGAGCGGCGGCATGCGCCAGCGGGTGCTCATCGCCATGGCGCTCAGCGGCGACCCCGAGCTGCTCGTGGCCGACGAGCCCACCACCGCCCTCGACGTCACCGTGCAGGCCCAGATCATCCGGCTCCTCACCGAGCTGTCCGAGGAGCGCCACACGGCGATGATCCTGGTCACCCACGACCTGGGGATCGTGGCCCGCTTCGCCCACCGCGTGGCCGTCATGTACGCCGGGCGCTTCGTCGAGGAAGGCCCGGTCGACCAGATCTTCCAGCGCCCCGTGCACCCCTACACGCAGGGGCTGCTGGCCTCGATCCCGCGGCCCGACCTGCGCTCGTCGGGTGCGCTGCTCCCGCAGATCGTGGGCACGCCGCCCGATCCGACGGCGCTGCCTCCCGGCTGCTCGTTCGAGCCCCGCTGCCCGGTGGCGCTCGAACGCTGCCGCACCGAGGCCCCGCCGCTGGTCGTTCTCGACTCGGGCCAGCAGGCCGAGTGCTGGCGGGCCGGCGACGCGGCCACCACCGAGACGGCGGTGGCCGTGTCGTGAGCGGCGGCAACGGCACCACGCCGACGCCGCCGTCGACGCCGGCCCCGCTGCTGATGGCCGAGGGCCTGACCAGGACCTTCCCCGTGCGGGTCCGACGGTCGGCCGGCGGGGGCGGTGGCAAGGCCGAGCTCAAGGCGGTCGACGGCGTCGGCTTCTCCATCGAGCGGGGCGAGACGCTCGCCCTGGTCGGCGAGAGCGGTTGCGGCAAGACGACGACCGGGCGGATCATCGCCATGCTCGACGACCCCACGACGGGGTCGGTGCAGCTCGACGGGCGCGACCTGCGCGCCGCTCGCCGGGACGAGTTACGGCGCCAGCGCCGTCGGGTGCAGGTCATCTTCCAGGACCCGCTGGCCTCGCTCGATCCCCGCATGCGGGTGCGCCACTCGATCGCCGAGCCCCTCGTGGTCTCCGGCGTGAAGCGCGACGAGCGGGAGCGGCGGGTCAACGAGCTGCTCCGGCGCGTCGGGCTCGACGAGCGCCACGGCTACCTCTACCCCCTGGCCCTGAGCGGCGGGCAGCGGCAGCGGGTGGGCATCGCCCGGGCCCTGGCGCTCAACCCCGACCTGCTCGTGGCCGACGAGCCGACCTCCGCGCTCGACCTGTCGGTGCGGGCCCAGGTGGTCAACCTGCTCAAGCAACTCCAGCAGGAGCTGTCGCTGGGCCTGCTGTTCATCTCCCACGACATGGCCACGGTCCGCTACATCGCGGACCGGGTGGCGGTCATGCACCTGGGTCGGATCGTCGAAGAGGGCCCCGTCGACCAGGTCTTCGAGAACCCTCTCCACCCCTACACGCGGGCGCTGCTCTCCGCGGTGCCGCAGCCCGATCCCGTGGCCGAACGGAGCCGCGCGTGGAAGGTGCCCGAAGGCGACCTCCCGAGCCCGCTCGACCCGCCGACGGGGTGCACGTTCCGGACCCGGTGCCCGCACGCGACCGCTCTCTGTGAGACCCGGCCCGCGACCGTCGAGCGGGCCACCGGCCACCTGGTCGCCTGTCACTTCGCTGATCAGTGGGTGGGAAGCAAGACGGCGTAGCCGGCGGAGCTACATCCCCGAGCGGTCGAGCCTGCGCGCCCAGAGCGCGTGGTTCGGCGCGCCCGGGCGTCTCCAACGCAATTGCACTTCCTGCAAAGTCCTTGCCAAGAAGGCAAACCATTGTTAATTTACGGCAAATCATGCGGACGGAGGTCCAGCCAAAAATGCGGACAACACCACACATCCGGAGGCTCGCCTCCCTGGGTATGTGTGCTTCGGTCCTCATCTCCATAGCGGCGTGCGGTGGGGACGACGAAGAAGCAGACGACTCGGGGGCGACGGAGTCGGAAGGAACGCCGACGGCCGATCAGATCGTCCGCGTCGCGCTGCACACCTTCCCCCCGGCCGGGCTCGATCCGATCGTCGTCGACGGCAGCGACGCCGAGAACATCGCGGCCAACCTCTACAACGGCCTCGTGAGCTACGACTCGGAGGCCGAGGAGTTCGTCCCCGAGCTGGCCGAATCGTGGGAGGTCTCCGACGACTCCACGGTGTGGACCTTCACGCTGCAGTCGGGTGTGCAGTTCCACGGTGGCTACGGCGAGCTGACGGCCGACGACGTCGTCTTCTCCTACGAGCGGGCCACCGGCGACGAGTCGATCTGGTCGTCCGCCTTCGAGAACGTGGCCTCGTTCGAGGCCCCCGACCCGCAGACGGTCGTGATCACGCTGGCCAACCCCGACGGCAACTTCCTGTTCAACGTCATGAACTTCCACCAGGGCCAGGTCGTCTCGAAGAAGGCCGTCGAAGAGCTCGGCGCCGACTTCTCCAACAACCCCGTCGGCACCGGCCCCTACGCCCTCGCCACGAACGACCCGTCGCGCAGCCGCATCGTGCTCGAGCGCTTCGACGACCACTTCCGGGGCACGCCGACGCTGAGCGAGATCGACTTCACCGAGATCGACCAGGAGTCGGCCTCGATCGCCCTCGAGAACGGTGAGCTGGAGATCATCCTCGACTACCACGGCGACCCCCGCCTGCAGGAGCTCGAGGACGCCGGCTTCGTCGTCCACCACCCGCCCAGCGAGGCGACCCTGGTGACGGTGCTCAACCCGAAGGCCAACCCGGCCCTGGCCGAGGTCAAGGTCCGCCAGGCCATGCTCCACGCCGTCGACCACGTCTCGATCTCCGAGACGTTCGCTCCCATCAGCGAGAAGGCACCGGTCAACATCGTGCCGACGTTCCTCCCCGAGTACACCGAGGACGTCCCCGCCTACGAGTACGACCCCGACAAGGCCAGGGACCTGCTCGACGAGGCCGGCTACCCGGACGGCTTCACCGTGCGGCGCCTCGTGCGCGGCGTCGACGGCATCGAGGACCGCGACCTGCTCGAGCAGGAGATGCTCGCCGAGGTCGGCATCACCGTCGAGTTCGACCCGGTCGACCCGGCCCAGTTCTCCGAGCGTCGGCTCACCGGCGACTTCGAGATGGCCACCAGGAACATCACCGAGTCGACCATCGACCGCACCCTGCGCAGCATCCTCGACCCCGGCCAGGCCCCGCCCAACGGGAACAACGGCGCCTACTACGACAACCCCGAGGTCACCGAGATGATGGACGAGGGCCGCGGCCTCACCGACGAGGACGAGCGCCAGGAGCTCTACCAGGAGCTGCAGGAGATCGTCATGACCGACCTGCCCTACCTGCCCGAGACGATCCTCGTCGAGTCGTGGCCGTCCTCGCCGAACCTCGAAGGCATGGTCTTCGACATCAACGGCAAGGCCGACCTCTTCAAGGCGCAGATCACCGAGTAGCCCTCGGTACCGACCCTCACGACCCGTCGATCTGTAGAGATCTGTAGAGAGGAACCCAAACCCGGTGGAACCCTTCGACATCAAGAACGTCGCCAGTGCCGAGCCCGTCCCGTGGGACGAGCGCACGGCCTACGAGAAGTGGGCCGACGACCAGGGCGTCCCGATCGTCACGGGGTTCCACATCCCCGACCTCACGGCCGTCGAGCTGGCGCCATGGGAGTCGATGGGTGCGCTGGGAGCGATCCTGCAGATCGACGGGACCGAGGAGACCAACGGCGCCTACATCCTCAAGGTGCCGGCCGGCGAGTCGTGCACGTGGCAGAAGAGGATGTTCGAAGAGCTCCTCTACGTCGTCCAGGGTGAAGGCCTCACCGAGGTCAAGACCCCCACGGGCTCGATCACGACCTGCCGGTGGAAGAGCGGCTCGGTGTTCGCCGTGCCCCTCAACCACGAGTACCGCCACCTCGCCGTCGAGGACGCGCTCTTCTACTGCGTGAACTCCGCGCCGATGGTGATGAACCTGTTCCACAGCGACAGGTTCGTCTTCCAGAACCCGTTCACCGAGTTCGACCGCTTCGACGGCGCCGAGGACTTCTTCTCGCCCGACGGCACGTTCTGGGCCCGCAAGGACGGGGCCACCATCTGGGAGACCAACCTCATCGAGGACGTGCGCAACCTGGAGCTCCCGCTGCTTGAGCAGCGGGGGGCCGGGGGCACCAACCTGTGCTTCGAGCTGGCCGACGGCACCGTGGTGGCCCACACCTCCGAGTTCCCGCCGGGCTCGTACAAGAAGGCCCACCGGCACGGCCCCGGCGCCCACGTGGTGATGCTCAGCGGCGAGGGCTACACGCTGCTGTGGCAGGACGCGCTCGAGGACATGCTCGACATCACCTGGGGCGAGAACGCCATCATCGTCCCGCCCAGCAACTGGTACCACCAGCACTTCAACATCGGGGAGACCCGGGCCCGGTACCTGGCCATGCGCTGGGGCAGCTGGAAGCACCGGCTCAACCACCACAACGAGGGCGTCATCACCGACCGGCGCTCGGGCGGCGGGCAGATCGAGTACGACGACGAGGACCCGCGCATCCGCGAGATCTTCGAAGAGCGTCGCGTGGCCCTCGGCCGCTGATCGCTGATCGCTGATCGCTGATCGTCGACTGTCGATGCGCATCGGAGCGAGCCTCCCCACCAGCGGGCCCCTGGCGTCCTCGGCGTTCATCCGCGAGTTCGCCCGCACCTGCGAGGACTGGGGCTACGACACCGTCTGGATGTCCGACCACGTCACGTGGACGGCCGAGGACGCCGCCCACCACCTCCCCGTCGGGTCGCTCGACCTGTGGCGGGAGGGGATGGAGCCCCAGCACTACGACCCCATGGCCACCCTGTCGTACCTGGCCGGCATGACCAGCCGCGTGCGGCTGGGCACCGGCATCCTCGTGCTGCCGGTGCGCAACCCCGTCGTGCTGGCCAAGGAGGCGGCGAGCCTCGACGAGCTCAGCGGCGGGCGCCTCATGCTGGGCGTCGGTGTCGGCGGGACCGGGTTCGCCGACGCCGAGTTCGGCGCGGTGGGCGCTCGGTCGCTGCGCCGGCACCGCGGGCGGGTGATGGACGAGTGGATCGAGGTCATGCGCGGCGTGTGGTCGCAGCCCTCGTTCCGACACGACGGCGAGTTCATCCAGGTGGGCGACACCACCATCTACCCGAAGCCGCGGCAGCCCGGCGGGCCCCCGATCCTCGTCGGCGGCGACTCGCCGACCGCGCTGGAGCGGGTCGCCCGCCACGCCGACGGGTCGCTGGTCACCCGCCTGGCCCCGGCCCGGGTGGCCCAGCGGCGCGAGCAGCTGGCCGACCTGGCCAAGCCCCACGGGCGGTCGGGCATCGACTTCCACCTGGCTGTGGTGCGCTGGCTGTCGATCGCCGACCACCAGGGCGTCGCTGAAGCTGCCGCGGAGCCCACCCTGGCCGGGATGCGGCGGGGCGGCCGGGCCGTCACCGACGACGTGCTGCACTTCGTGGGCACCCCCGACCGGCTGCGGGAGATGGTCGCCGAGTTCCACTCGGCCGGGGTCGACGAGGTGATCCTCCAGGTCATCGGCGCCTCCGAGGCCGCGGTGATCGAGTCGCTCCAGCGGTTCCGTGAAGAGGTGCTCGACGAGGTCGACGGGGGCCCCGCGTGATCCGCCTCATCTACCGGTCGATCAGCATCCACGAGTTGCTGCTCCACGAGGTGTGCGAGCAGGCCGGGCTGTACGTGGCCGCGGGGCTCGAGGTCGAGCACGCGGACGGCACCGGCCCCAAGTGGAAGGTGGCGTCGGCCGACCCGGCCGCGGCGACCGTGGCCGTCGGCGGCGTCGTCGCCGAGTGGCTGCGGGGCGACGAGGGCTGGCGGGTCGACTTCGTCGCCACCGTGCGGCCGCTCATGTGGCTGGTCGGCAGCTCGGCAGTGCCCGTGACGTCGGTGGCCGACCTGCTCGGCCGGCGGGTCGCCATCCCCGGCCTGCGCGACATGCCCACCATGTTCCTGCGCCTCCTGCTGCAGCGGCACGGCCACGACATCGCCACCGACATCGAGCCCGTCGAGGTGGCGCACCGGCCCGACCGGCTGCGGTTGCTGCAGGAGGGGGAGGTCGACGTGTCGCTGCTGGGTCCGGAGGGGCTCTCACCGACGGCGTCGGGTGCGCTGCCGCCGGCCCTCTACGTGGGCGACCACGTCGAGTTCCCCACGGTGGGGCTGGCGTCGCGGCCGGGGCTCGATCGGGGCGAGGCGGCGACGCTGGCCGCGGTCTTCGCCTCGGCGGTGGCCCTCATGCGTGACGACGTGGCGCTCGGGGTGGCCGCCATGCAGGCCGTCGAGCCCCAGGTCTCCCCAGCCGTCGCCGAGCTGGTGCTCCGCGGCGTCGTGAGCGAGCAGTGGCAGCCCGCGACGTGGCCAGCATCCGGCAGCCTCGGCGACGTCCCCGCAGTGGCAGCGTTCCTCGGCGTCGCCATGCCCCCGCCCGACGCCGCCCGCCGGTTCCTCCACAACTGGGCCGCAGACGATGCTCTCGACTGACCGGCTGCCGGCGATGGCCGCATGACCCAGCTCGCCGACTACGCCGACCGCTTCGGCGACATCCGGATGGAGCGCACCCCCGACGGTGTCCTCCTGGTGACGTTCCACACCGACGGCGGATCGTTGAGGTTGAGCGAGCGCAGCCACCGCGAGCTGGGCGACGCCTTCGCCGCCATCGCCGCCGACCGCGACAACCGGGTGGTCGTCCTCACCGGGACGGGGCCCGACTTCCTCACCGAGTTCGACTTCGCCAAGCGCACCGAGACCGCCGCCGACTGGGACAAGGTGTCGTTCGAGGGCCGGCGCCTGATCTTCAACCTGATGGACATCGAGGTGCCGGTCATCGCCGCGGTCAACGGCCCTGCCACCCTCCACGCCGAGATCGCGCTGCTGTCCGACGTCGTGGTGGCCTCGGAGACCGCCACCTTCCAGGACAAGGCCCACGTCCTCCGGGGCACCGTCCCCGGCGACGGCGTCCACGTCCTGTGGCCGCTGCTGCTCGGCCCCAACCGTGGCCGCTACTTCCTGCTCACCGGACAGACCCTCACAGCGCACGATG
This sequence comes from Acidimicrobiales bacterium, assembly GCA_035316325.1. Classification (NCBI taxonomy): domain Bacteria; kingdom Bacillati; phylum Actinomycetota; class Acidimicrobiia; order Acidimicrobiales; species Acidimicrobiales bacterium. The sequence continues at coordinate 27,040 of DATHJB010000072.1, read as the reverse complement.
CCCTGGAGCTGGGTGTCGTCGGCGAGGTGCTGCCGCCGGGCGAGGTGCTGCCCCGGGCGATGGCGCTGGCTGCGCAGCTCGCCGCCTCCACGCCCATGACCCTGCGCCACACCCGGATGTGCCTGACCATGGCGCTCAAGCGCCAGCTCCACGACATGCTCGGCTACGGGCTCGCCCTGGAGGGCCTCGCCATCGTCGACCGGCAGCAGGCCGCCCGCAAGGAGACAGTGCAGTCCTCCAAGAGTTGGAGATCGCGTTCGATCCCCTCACCGCCCGGGGAGTAGCCGGCACCGCCGCTGCCGTGCCGCAGGCGATGTCGCAAGACCAGCATCGGGAAGGCCCGCTCCTGTCGCTGCTCGGCGGCGACCGGTCGCCTACCGGCTGGGCCGGAGGGTGTGGCGGTCGCGCAGCCGGTTGGGCTCATTGCGACAGTCGCTCCCACGCCTCCCGCTGGGTCCACAGAGTCACCACCCCGGCCAGGACCAACGCCACCAGGTTCAACCCGAGCTGCACCGCCGCGCCCCAGGCGTCGTCCCAGCGGCCCAACGCGCCCGACACCCCCATCGCCGCCACCGCGGGGATGGTCGTCACCGAGATCAGCACGCCGATGAGCGCGCCCGCCTTCGCTTGGGTCAGCGACAACGTCCCCGCCACACCCGCCAGCAACGCCACCACGAACGACAGCGCCGACGGATCGACGATGAACCCGGTCAACGGCTGGACGCTCGGTGAGAACTCGGCCGGCACCAGCCCGAGCGCATCCGCCACCGCGGTCGCCAGAAAGCTCACCGCGGTCGCCACCACCAAGCCGACGACCAACGTCACCGACGAGGCGCGCACCTGAGGCACCCGCCGGTTGAAGAGCCCCACCGACAGCCCGGCCACCGGGCCGAACTCCGGTCCCACGACCATCGCCCCGACGATCAGGATCGGAGCGTCCTCCACCAGCCCCACCGCCGCGATCAGAGCGGCGATCACCATGAAGGCCAGGAAGCTCGCGGTGAGCGCCGACTCGCCCCGCACCCGCTCGTCGACCTCCTCCCACACCGCCGCGTCGCCGGCGTGCCCCGGGGCACGAGCCTCCGCCTCCACGCCCGCCGCGCTCACCAGGACATCGACACGCGACAGCGCCACCGTGCCGTCCTCATCGAGCCCCAACTCACGCAACGCCAGGACCAGGCCATTCGCACCCTCACGAGCGACATCACACATCACGACGTCACCGACAGGATCCAACGCCGCGCCACGGAACACGCTCACGTTGAACGTCGCCGGACTCACCCGCAACGCCTCCAGCACCGCGTTCGTGCGATGCGACGGCGACACCACCCGAAGCTGCAACATCGCAGCAGGATCCCACGGTGAACAACGACCACAGCGGACGATCCGGTACGGATCAGGTATCTCTTCGGGTGGCGAGGCTGGCGAGTCCGCCGGTGACCAGGTCGACGTAGAGGTCTTCGAGGAACTGGCGGCGTTCGGGGGTGGGGCGGGCGCGCCACTGGGCGCGGATGGATTCGATGCCGGTGAGCAGCATCGAGGTGGCCGCGGTGGCGTCGGCCTTGTCGAGCTGGTACTCGGCCATGGCGAGGCGGGCGAAGAACCGCACCGTGCGTTGGTCGCGGGAGCGTTGCTCCTTGCGGAAGCCGGCGTCGCGTGCACCCGCGCGCACCAGGGGATCGAAGATCGGGCCGTGGGTGCTCACCGCCTCGAGCGACGCTCGGATCACGGCTCGGATCTTGGCCTCGAAGCTCTGGGCCTGATCGACGGCGGCGACGATGGCCGTGTCGAGCTGGGTAGCGCTCTGGCGGTACACCTCGGCGAGGAGCTCGTGGCGGTTGGCGAAGTGCTTGTAGACGAGCGGCCGGCTGACGTCGGCCCGGGCGGCCACGGTCTCCATCGTGACCGCGTCGATGCCGTCCTCGGCCAGGAGGAGCGCGGCGGCGGCGACCAGCGCGGCTCGCCGGTCCTCACCGCGTAGACGCCGGTGGCCGGGGAGGGGGATCACATCGGAGCTCGATGTAGCGGTTGCTGTCCTGACCATGAGGTGACACTATGTCACCAACATAAGTGACAGAATGTCACCAGGTACAGGTTGAGCGCGCTTTGGAGGGGGGCCACATGGCGTACGCGGGCGACCGACGCATCCTCGATGCCGACAGCCATCTGATGGAGCTGCCCGGATTCCTGGACGAGCACATCGAGCCGGCGCTGCTGTCGCGGCTGCGGGGGCGGGAGATGGCGTCGTTCGCGCCGGTGGTGACGGAGGCCATGGACCGGGCCGCCGCCCGCCGATCGGACGAGGGCGAGGCGGCCCGGGCCGAGGAGCGCCTGCTGCTCGACAAGGGGTGGTCGGCCATGGGCGCGTTCGACCCCGGGGAGCGCAGCCGGGTCCTCGACCTGCTGGGCTTCCACGCCCAGCTGGTGTTCCCCACGTTCGCGGCGGCCATGTTCGTGGGTCGCGACCTCGACCGGCTCTACGGCGGGAGCCGGGCCATGAACCGGGCGGTCGCCGACTTCTGCTCGGCCGACGCGCGACTGCTGCCCGTTGCCTTCGTGCCGCTCGCCGATCCCGCTCGTGCCGTCGACCTGGCCGACGAGGCCGTGCGGCTCGGCTGCGCCACGATCCAGGTGCCATCGACGGCCGCCGGCGACCGGGCGCCGACGCACCCCGACCTCGACCCGTTCTGGGCGCGGCTCGAGGAGGCGGACGTCCCCTTCGTCCTGCACGTCGGGGGCGGTGGGCGGCTGCTCGACCCCGCCTTCCACGACAACGGGTCGCCGGTGACCGACCACCTCGGTGGGGGCGAGAACATCCGCTCGAAGGACTACCTGGCGATCCACCACTCACCGGAGGTGTTCCTGGGCGCGCTGATCCTCGACGGCATCTTCGACCGCTTCCCCGGTCTCCGGGGGGCCAGCATCGAGCAGGGCGCCGGTTGGGTGGTGTCCTGGATGCGCCACCTCGATCACGCGCAACGCGCCTTCCGCCGCACCGAGGAGCCCCTGCGACGGCTGGAGCTGCGGCCCTCCGAGTACGTGCACCGGCATCTCAAGTTCACGCCGTTCTGCGGCGAGCCGGTGGGTTGGATGATCGAGCAGGCCGGGGCCGACCTGTTCATGTTCTCGACCGACTACCCGCACCCCGAGGGTGGCCGCGACCCGTTGGCCAAGTTCGAGGCGGCGCTGACGACGGTCGGGGAGTCCGACAAGGATCGCTTCTACGCCGGGAACATGGCCGAGCTGCTCGGGAAGGTACCGGGGTGAGCGGTGGGTCGGCTGATCGCGTTGAAGGCGTTGTCGCTGGTGCCGGTGCTACTGGCGGTGTCGTGCCTGACGTTCCTGATGCTGAACCTGCTCCCCGGTTGCGTCGAGTGCCAGGTCCTGGGGCCCGACAACCTGGACAACCCCGAGGCCGTGGCCGCGGTCCGCGCCGATCTCCGCCTCGACGATCCGCTGCCGGTGCGCTACGGCGCCTGGCTCGGCGATGCGCTCACGGGTGACCTCGGGCGGTCGTACGTCACCCGGCAGGACGTGACCGACGCCATCCGCGAACGGCTGCCGGTGACGCTCGAGATCATGGCCCTCAGCATGGTGCTGGCCCTGGTCATCTCGATCCCGCTGGGGATGGCGACGGCCTACCGGGCCGGTGGGCTGCTCGACCGGTCGGTCACCGGTGCGACCTTCGGGATGCTCGCCGTCCCGAGCTTCATGATGGCGCTGCTGCTGATCTACCTCTTCGCCGTCGAGCTGGACTGGTTCCCCGCCACCGGTTGGACCTACCTGACCGACGACCCGGTGGAGAACCTGCGGTCGGCGTTCATGCCGGCCCTGTCCCTGGCGCTGGTCAACGTGGCGATCTTCACCCGGCTGCTCCGCACCGACATGATCGCGACGCTCCAGGACGACCACGTGCTGCTGGCGCGGTCCAAGGGCCTGCCCACCTGGCGGATCCTGACCCGGCACGCCCTGCGCCCCTCGTCGTTCTCGCTGCTCACGGTGTCGGGGTTGGCCATCGGCAACCTGCTGGGCGGGGCGGTGATCGTGGAGCAGCTCTTCGCGCTGCCGGGGATGGGCCGTCTGCTCTTCGATGCCATCTTCCGGCGGGACCTGATGGTGGTGCAGGGCGTGGTGCTGGTCATCACCGTCGGCTTCGTCATCGCCAACGGGGTCGTCGACGTCCTCTACTCGGTCCTGGATCCCCGGATCCGCCAGCGGAGCCCGTCGCATGCCTGACTCCCGAGCCACGACGCCGCCGGTGGTGACACCAGCGACGGTCGACGACAGCCTGCCCGTCGGTGCGCCGGAAGGGCCCGCTGCCGAGCACGCGGTGCGCGGCAACGGCCTGGATCCGACGCTCCCGGCCGTGCTGACCGTGACCGCGGGCTCCAAGCGACGCTCCCGCGGTCGCGGCGTCGTCTTCTGGCTGGCGCTGGTCTGGTTGGCGGTCGTCGTGCTCGTGGCGCTCACCGCGTCGTGGCTGCCGCTGAGCGACCCGGACAAGCAGGACCTCGTCAACCGGCTGGCCCCGCCGCTGAGCGACGGCCACGTCCTCGGGACCGACGGGCTCGGGCGGGACATCCTGGCCCGCCTGGCGTTCGGGGCGCGCGTGTCGCTCATCATCAGCGTCTCGGCGGTGTCGATCGGCATGCTCGTCGGCGGCACGATCGGGCTGGCGGTCGGCTTCTTCCGTGGCTGGTTCGAGAGCGTCACGATGTGGGCGCTCAACGTGGTCCTCGCCTTCCCGGGGCTGGTGCTGCTGCTCGGCCTGGTGGCGTTCGTCGGCCAGAGCCTGACGGCGATCACGCTCGTGGTCGGCTTCCTGTCGGTGCCCGTCTACGCGCGGGTGGCGCGGGCCACCACCCTGGCCGCCGCGCAGCGCGACTACGTGCTCGCCGCCCGCGCCCTCGGCGCCAGCAACCGCCGGATCATGTTCGGCGAGATCCTGCCCAACGTCGCCCTGCCGGTGGCCGCCTTCGGGCTGGTGGCGCTCGGGGTGGTGATCGTGTTGGAGGGGTCGCTGGCGTTCCTCGGCCTGTCCGTGAAGGCACCTGACCCCACCTGGGGCTCGATGATCGCCGAAGGTCGCCAGCACCTCTCGACCACCACGCATCTGGCGTTCATCCCCGCGTTGGTGATGTTCCTCACGGTGCTCGCCGTCAACTTCGTCGGCGACGTCCTCCGCAGCCGCTTCGACGTCCGGGAGTCACGGCTGTGAGAGTGCGGCACCCCTTCTCGTCCCGCTCGTCCCGCGCTCGGGCCCGGGACCGGGACCGGGTCGACGTGTCGGACCACGAGGGGCCGCTCCTCGACGTGAAGGACCTGCGCACCTGGTTCGACACGCCGGCGGGGACGGTCCGCGCCGTCGACGGCGTGTCGTTCGGCCTCGACCGGGGACGCACGCTCGGCGTCGTCGGCGAGTCGGGCTCGGGCAAGACCGTGCTGGCCCGCTCGATCATGAACCTGCTGCCCCGGCGGACCGTGATCCCGGCCGGCGGCGAGGTCGTCTTCGCCGGCCGGAACATCAGGGGCCTCGGCGTGCGGGCCATGGGTCGGCTGTGGGGACGCGAGCTGGCCATGGTGTTCCAGGACCCCATGACGTCGCTCAACCCGGTGGTGAAGATCGGCCGCCAGCTCACCGAGTCACTGCGCCACCACCTCCACATGCCGGCCGACGAGGCGCGGGAGACAGCGGTCGCGCTGCTCGCCTCGGTGGGCCTGCAGGCCCCCGAGCGGCGCCTGCAGGAGTACCCGCACCAGCTCTCCGGCGGCATGCGCCAACGGGTCACGGTGGCGATCGCCCTCGCCTGCGGGCCCAGCCTGCTCGTCGCCGACGAGCCGACCACCGCGCTGGACGTCACCGTGCAGCGCCAGATCCTCGACCTGCTCCAGGCCCAGCAGCGGGACCGCAACATGGCCATGATCCTGGTCACCCACGACCTCGCGGTGGTCGCCAACCGCACCGACGAGATCGTCGTGATGTACGCCGGGCAGGTCGTCGAACGGGCGCCGACGGCGACGCTGTTCGGGCAGATGCGCCACCCCTACACCGAGGCGCTGATGGGCTCGATCCCGCGCATCGAGAACCCCAGCCACACGGTGCTGCAGGTGATCCCCGGCCGTCCGCCGAGCCCGGTCGACCTGCCGCGGGGTTGCCGGTTCGCGCCGCGCTGCCGCTACGCGCAGGCCCGCTGCCGGGACGAGGACCCGCCGCTGGTCGAGGACGACGACGGGCACGCCTACCGCTGCTTCTTTCCCGTGGGCACCGCCGTCACGACCGGCAACGACAGGGTCGAGGAGGTGGGTGTGTGATGGCGGGCTCCGGCACGGCGCAGCTGCGCGACCGCGACGACATCGTGTTGCGCGTCGAGCACCTGACCGTCGAGTTCCCCGCCGGTCGACGCGCCCGTGTCCACGCCGTCTCCGACGTCAGCCTCGACATCGCCCGAGGCGAGACGCTCGGCCTGGTCGGCGAGTCGGGCTGCGGCAAGTCGACCGTGGCCCGAGCCATCATGCAGCTCCCTCCACCCACCGACGGCTCGGTGCGGTTCCGCGACACCGAGCTGACCCGGCTGCACGGTGAGGAGCTGCGCCGCACCCGCACCCAGGTCCAGATGATCTTCCAGGACCCGATCTCGTCGCTGAACCCGCGGCGCAAGGTGCGTGACATCGTCGCCGAAGGCCTGCGGATCTGGCAGCGCAACGGCGACACCGCGGCCCGCGTCGATCGTGTGCTCGAGGACGTGGGCCTGGACCCGGCCGTCGTCGCCGATCGCCGCCCACACGAGTTCTCCGGCGGGCAGTGCCAGCGGATCTGCCTGGCCCGCTCACTGGTCCTCGACCCCGAGATCGTGATCTGCGACGAGCCGGTGTCGTCGCTCGACGTCTCGGTCCAGGCCCAGATCCTGAACCTGCTCGAGGCGATGAAGTCCCGCTACGAGCTGACGATGCTGTTCATCTCCCACGACCTGGCGGTGGTCAAGAACATCAGCGACCGGGTGGCGGTGATGTACCTGGGCAAGCTGTGCGAGCTGGCCCCGGCGGACGATCTCTACGGTGCACCCGCCCACCCCTACACCCGGGCGCTGCTCTCCTCCATCCCCCGCCCCACACCCGGGCACGAGCCCGACGAGCCCGGCCTCAGCGGTGAGCTCCCGTCACCGCTGGACCCGCCGTCCGGCTGCCGCTTCCGCACCCGCTGCCCACGGGCCGAGCAGCGCTGCGCCGAGGAGGAGCCGCAGACCCGATCGATCGGCGCGGACCACTTCGTCGCCTGCCACTTTCCGTATCCGAGGGGGAAGACATGACACGACAGCACCGCAACCGCCGCGCCCGCCGGGGCGTCCGGCTGCTCGCCGTGCTCACCGCCACGACGCTGCTCAGTGCCGCAGCCGCGTGCGGTGGCGATGACGACGACGGGCCCAGCGGCGGAGCCGGAGGTGGCAGCGGGTTCGGCGAGAACATCGTCGACGGACCGGTGGCCGCCGACAGCGAGCCCGTCACCGGCGGGAGCGTCACCGTCGGCCTCGAGAGCGAGACCAACAGCTACCTGCCCAGCATCTGGGCGGGCAGCCAGGCCGGCTTCAACGTGGCCTACGCCGTCTTCGACCCGCTGATGACGCGCAACGAGGACAACGAGCTGGAGCCCTACCTGGCCGAGTCGTTCGAGCCCAACGACGACTTCACCGAGTGGACCCTGACGCTGCGCCCCGACGTGCTGTTCCACGACGCCACACCGCTCGACGCCGAGGCCCTCAAGACGATCTTCGACGAGTACCTCACCGTCGACGGCGCCAACACCCAGGGCGCGCTCCGCGACGTCGAGGAGATGGCCGTGGTCGACGACCTGACCGTGACCTACTCGCTGTCGCAGCCCAACGCCGCCTTCGGCGACATCCTCGTCGGCCCGTCCGGCTGGCCGTTCTCACCCACCGCTGCCGCGGAGCTCGGCGACGCCTTCGGCGACCAGCCCGTCGGCACCGGGCCGTTCGAGTTCGTGAGCTGGCAGCGCGACGGCGCGTTCGTGGTCGAGCGCAACGACGACTACTGGCAAGAGGGCATGCCGTACCTCGACGAGGTCACCTTCCGGCCCATCCCCGACGAGGAGACCCGCGCCACCTCGTTGTCCAGCGGCGACATCGACGCCGCCCAGAGCGTGCGACTCTCGTCGTTCCTGGCGCGCGTCCGCGACCTTCCCGACGTCGAGATCGCGCTCGGACTCAGCAGCGGCGGCGGCAACGTGATGTTCAACACGACCGCTCCGCCCACCGACGACGTCCGTGTGCGCCAGGCGCTGGCCCACGCCATCGACCAGCAGTCGGTCGTCGACGTCGTGGCCGGCGAGGCCGCCGAGGTGACCGAACTGCGCAGCGCCTTCTTCGCCACCCAGAGCCCCTACTACTCCGAAGCCGTCGCCGAGGCATGGCCCACCCAGGACCTCGAGCAGGCCCAGGAGCTCTACGACGAGTACGTCGACGACCCCGAGCGCTCCGACGGCCAGGCCCCGGGGTCGCCGGTCTCGTTCACCTACCACGCCACCAACGTCCCCAGCCTGGTGGAGCAGGCCACCGCCTACCAGGGCTTCTGGCAGGAGATCGGCTTCGACGTCACCATCGAGCCCATCGAGCAGTCGGTGCTCATCCAGAAGGCCCTCACCAGCGACTACCAGGCCATGAACTTCCGGGCGGGCACCGAGCAGGACCCGCTCACCGTGCTCGAAGCCGCTCTCGGCGACCCCGAGGTGTTCGTCACCAACTTCACCAACTACACGAACGAGACCGTCGAGGAGACCCTCCAGACGCTGCGCACCACCGACGACGTCGAACAGCGCGCCGCTGCGGTCGAGGAGCTCGGGTTGCTGCTCGCCGAGGACCTGCCCGTGTACTGGACAGGGAGCGACCTGGCCTTCTTCGCCTACAACCAGCGGGTCAAAGGCGTCCCGAGCTGGGTGCTCCCCAGCGGAACCCTCGGCGACGGCGCCATCCCCGGCATCACCTTCTGGAGCCAGGTCTGGCTCGAGGAGTGAGCCCGCCGCGCCCCTGACGGTGCACCATGAGCCATGACGGCACGAAGGAAGGGGACCGGTCCTATGTCCAGGTCAGATCACAGCGCTGGACTTGCGGCGAGGTCCTCGGTCGTAGGAGCCGACGGCACGGCTCTCCGCTTCGGCGTCTACCTCCCGCCGATGGGGCCGTTGGGGGACCCGGAGGTGCTCGTCGAGCTTGGCGTGCGGGCAGAGGCGGCAGGGTGGGACGGGGTGTTCCTCTGGGACCACGTCCTCACCGACCACCCGCCGATCGCCGATACGTGGACCACACTGGCTGCGATCGCGCAGGCCACGAGCACGATCCGCATGGGACCGATGGTGACGCCTCTGCCTCGTCGGCGGCCGTGGGTGGTCGCTCGACAGGCTGCGACCGTTGCCCAGCTGTCACGGGGCAGGCTCGTCCTCGGTGTCGGCCTTGGCGTCGACGAGACGGGTGACCTCTCGTCCTTCGGCGAGGCGACCGCGATGTCCGACCGGAAACAGCTCCTCACAGAAGGGCTCGACGTCATCCGGGCCATGTGGTCGGGCGCGCCTTACGTGCACAGCGGCTCGCACGTGGTGAACCTGCCAGCGTCGGAGGCGACGCCGTACCGGCCGCCGATCTGGATGGCGAGCTCGACCGGCGCTCCGAGCGTGCTCGCTCGCGCCGCGAGCTGCGACGGGATCTGTCACAACCCGCCAGATCACGAGGCAACGCCGGAGGAGGTGGCAGACCTCGTGCGCGAACTGCGTCGTGCCGGCGTGGACGATCAGCGCCGCTTCGACGTCGTGGTGCGCGGGAACGCCAGCGCCGCGTGGCCGGAGACCCCGTCCGTCGACCTTGCCGGCCTGGCCGAGGCGGGGGCCACGTGGTGGATGGAAGGGCTCATCTACTTCGACCCCCTCGAGATGTCGCTCGACGTCGTCGACGCGGGACCGCCGGGGTAGAGATCGACGTCGGCAGGCTCGTCCGAAGGGTGGCGTGACAAACCCCAAAGGTGCCATCACCTACCGAATACCCACGATGACCTCTCCGGACGTGCCGCTTACGATCGCATTCGTGTTCAGCGAGATGGAGATCAGCGCTCCCGTGGGGTTGCAGACCCGAGAGTTTGTCTTGAGGCCGCTGCTGGCTTCGGATGCCGAGCTCGACTACGACGCGGTGATGGAGAGCAGGGAGTTCCTGCGCAGGTGGGAGCAGTCGACGTGGCCCGAGGACGACTTCACGTTCGAGGCCAACAGACAAGACCTGCTGAAGGCCGAACGGCGACATGCCAACGGCGACGCCTTTACCTACACCGTGATGAACCTCGGTGAGACCGAGTGCCTCGGGTGTGTCTATGTACTGCCGCCAGACGCAAAGATGTTCACGGGTGCGCAGGTCGCCGCCATTGGTGCTGGCCAGTGGTCGGACTGCGACGCGACGGTCTTCTTCTGGGTGAGGAAGTCAAGATTGCCCGAGGGTCTAGACCGCACGTTGTTGGATTCGCTGATCACGTGGTTCGAGCGGGAGTGGAGTTTCAAAGCTCCGGTCATCGTGACGAGTGAGCAGTTCGATCAGCAAGTAGCGACGATCGAGGGCACCGACCTACGACGTCGATTCGAGGTGAAGGTGCCCGACGCCCCGGGCAAGTACCTGGCATACGCCTAGCAACCCGTTGCTGCGAAGACCTCAGCCCGCCGAAGGACGTCATCGCACGCGATCGATCGGCTTCAGGTTCCCCTGCTCCGCCTATCTCTGATCGCCGGAGGTCGGCCCTGTGGGCAATCGTGGGCTACGTCACGGGGCGTCACCGTCGTCCAAGAGAGCCGCGAGTTCCTGAGCTCGACGCCGGTCCTTGGGGCGGCCAGCGACTCGCCGCATTGCCACCAGATCGGCCTTCGCGACATAGCGGATCGTCAGACCGCCGTCGGCGTGCGCCACTTCTGCCCTGTCGATGATTCCCAGGATGTCCAGACCGCCCCATGGAAGCTGCGGCGTGCAGCAGTCGCCGCTGGCCGATGTGGTCCGGAACAGCACCTTCGGCAGAAGAAACGCGGCGGCTGTGCAAGGGACGCTCTTTCCGTCGCCGTCGGAGACCAGCGCCGCCAACGAGCCGAAGGCGTCGGCAAGAGCTCTCGAAAGCGCCGGGTCACCATTCCAAAGGAGATCAAGGTCACCGGTCAGCTCCTTCGAGCCGTGCATGATCCCAGCGACTTGCCCCATGACCACGACCGGCGCACCTCGGGTGTCGAGGGCGCGCAACACGGGGAGCGGGTCGAACCCGATGGCATCGTCAGTACGGAAGCTTCCAGCTGAGGCGTCGGCTTCGTCATGCGACAACCCGACCGGGGTCCGCCCCCGTGTCCGTCGGGCGATGTCGTCGACCGCCCGAATGAGCAAAGCGACAGGGTCACCGGCGTCAGGGCGCATCATCGTCCCAGTCTCCGGGACGTCCGAACTCGAGCCGACGACACCACACCAGCCTCACAGGAGCAGCCACCTGACCAAAGTCATTTCACGGCCACCAGTTCTGGGTGTCCCCGATCACCCGTATATAACAGCGGCTCGGGGGCGCAGAGCTCATCGGCACAGTTCCGCCCGCTGGAACGCCCGGACGGCGATCAAGCCCAGGCCCGCTCGACGACGGCATCCTGGAATTGGTGCCCTGAACGAGCTTGGCCGCCGGTCTGTCACTCCGAGCGGTCGCCGGCGGCGCTGCCAGCTGACCGGTACCAGCTTCTTTCGGGGCCTGTTTCACCGCTGTTGGGTGGTGAGATCAGCCGACGGCCGTGGCTCGGGGGCGGGCCTATGATCTGGCGTCGTGACAGAGCCTCGGGCGGGTGCTGAGTTCGCGGAGATCGACACCGGTGAGGCGCATGTGGCCCGGGTGTACGACTACCTGCTGGGTGGGACGACCAACTTCGCGGTCGACCGTGAAGCCGCGGTGCACGTCACCGCGGGAGCGGGTGGCGTCGAGACGTCCCGGCGCTACGTGCGCGCCAACCGTCGGTTCCTGGGCCGGGCTGTGCGCTACCTGGCCACCGAGGCGGGTGTCCGCCAGTTCCTGGACCTTGGCGCGGGCATCCCGACCGAGAACAACGTGCACGAGGTCGCCCAGCAGGTCGCGCCGGACTCGAGGATCGTCTACGTCGACGACGACCCGATCGTGTTGGCGCACGCCCACCAACTGCTGACCAGCACCCCCGAGGGTGCCGCCACGTTCTTCAAGCACGACATACGCGACCACGAGGCGGTTCTGGCCCAGACGGCGGCGACCTTGGATCTCAGCGAACCGATCGCCGTGATGCTGGTGTCGATGCTGCACCTCTTCCCCGACACCGCGAACCCTTACGGGATCGTGCCCCCGTACATGGCGGCTGTGCCCCCCGGCAGCTACCTGGTGATCTCGCATCTGGCCAGCGAGTCCGAGGAGATGACCAAGCTCGGTGAGGCCGTCGAGGACAACCCGACGACGAACTACACGCTCACCATGCGCAGCCACATCGACGTCGCCCCCTTCTTCGACGGCCTCGAACTGGTCGAACCCGGCCTGGTCCTCGTCGACGACTGGCGCCCAGACCCCGACGAACCCGGAGGCGACACCCCCTTCCACGGTGGCGTCGCCCGCAAGCCATAGCCACCCCATAGCACCGCGCCCACATTTCCTGCGGCTTCGGCCCACACCTCGCTGGCAGCTGCGTCTGATCGGCCGGATCGCGACCCCTCGGGATGGGAGTAGGTTCGACCTGTTCCGGCATCGGTGCGGGAGCAGGGGAGCCAGACGACATGGGACGGGTTCGGTTCGGGCGGGGCGCGCGGCGGTGCGGCGCGGTCCTGTCGATCGCAGCGCTGGTCGCGCTCGTGGGTTGCGACGACCTCGGGGCGGCGGCGCAGACCTACGACATGGCCGGCGACGGCATCTTCGGCGGCGACATCGACGGTGACGGCGACGTCGACCTGATGACCGGTGGCGGCGACAGCTACGGCTACGCGCCCAACGACCACACGGGCAACTTCGCCCCGGTCGCGGTCGAGGGCCACTACGACTTCAGCCACATGGTGCTGGCCGACGTCGACCGCGACGGCCGCCAGGACATGGTCAACCTCGTCTCCTTCGCCGGCGACCCGGAGAACGGGGTGCCGGAGGCCTACCGGCTGGAGACGATGCTCTCGAACGGCGACGGCACGTTCGGCGAGCCCAAGATCCACGCCTCGATGCCGCCGATGCCCGGCAGCAGCGGGGCCATCACGATCATGACGGCCGACGCCAACAAGGACGGGCGCGCCGACGTCGTCCTCTACAAGTCGGCGTCCGGGGCGGCCAGCTCGGCCGTGGTCTACCTGGGGACGGGCAACAACTCGTTCAGCGCCCCCGTCACCAGCGCCAGCACGGCGCCGGTGCTCACGTCCCAGCACCTCGCCCACACGGGCCTGGAGATGGCCGACATGAACGGCGACGGCAAGCTGGACCTGATCGTGGCCGGCTGGGGCTCCTGGCCGGGCGACCCCGACAGCCGCGGCCAGGTCGCCGTGCTGAACGGCAACGGCGCCGGCGGCTTCACGTCGTCCACGGGCTACGCCACGCCGGCCGGGGCCAGCAACCGCGCCATCGGCCCGGGTGTCGGCGACTTCAACGAGGACGGTCGCATGGACGTCGTCGTGGCCGACACCCGCGAGCGCGGCGGGCCCGAGACGCTCACCTTCTGGTTCGGCGTGGCCGGCGGCGGGCTCGGCACCGGCGTGACCCGGACGGGCCGGGGCCAGACCGACACCGACCTCGTCACCGGCGACTACGACGGCGACGGCAACCTCGACGTCGTCACGGTGGCCTACGAGTCCGCCGACGAGAGCAAGAGCTCGGCCTGGCTCATGGAGGGCGACGGTGCCGGCGGCATCAAGGCCACCGTCGCGCTGGCGGCTCCCACGGGCTGGAACGGACAGCACGGCGGCGTCATCCGCCGGGACTTCGACGGCGACGGCAAGCCCGACGTGGCGTTGTCCGACGGGCGCCACACCGTCACGGTCTTCATCAACCGCCTGGGCTGACGACTGCGGACGGACGTGGTTCCGTCAGCCGATTCAGACCGACATCGGACATGGGCCTCCGCCCCCTACGGCGCCTGGGATGGATCGGCAGCTAAGGTCGCAGTGGGCCCGATTGCCCACCCGTTCGTGCCGATGACGTCAGAGCGGGCCGCCGTGTGTGCACTGGCACTCGTTGCGACCAGCTCCGTCTCCCGATGGTGCGCGTCGCAACGATGTCTATGGGTTCGTGCCGGTCGCCGCGGATGACCAAGCGAAAGGCATCACGATGGAGACCACCGACACCGAAGCAGTTCTGGCCAAGACGAACTTCGACGACATCTACGACCAGGCCGACCCGCGGAGCTACTACCGATGGCTCGGGGCCTACGACTACGCCGTGCCTCACTACGGCCAGCAGGTCTTCCGTCAGGTGATCGCAGAGCTCGCGGTCGAGCAGCCCACGATCGTCGACCTCTGCTGTTCGTACGGAGTCAACGCCGCGCTGCTCAAACACGACCTCGAGCTCAGCGACCTCTACGAGCGCTACCGGTCGGACGAGGTCGCGGACCTGTCGCCCGGCGAGCTGGCCGAGCTCGACCGCGAGTTCTACGCCGGCGTGCGGTCGAACGACGCGCCCGAGGTGATCGGGCTCGACGCCGCCGCGAACGCGGTGGGCTATGCCGTGGAGGTGGGCCTGCTCGACCAGGGCGTCGTCGCGAACCTGGAGCTGACCGACCCGTCGCCGGACCTGGCCGCGGCGGTCGGGGCCGCCGATCTCGTCACGGTCACGGGCGGCATCGGCTACGTCACCGAACGGACCTTCGAGCGGGTGTTGAGCTGCGCGACCTCCGAACGCCTGCCCTGGGTGGCGTCCCTGTGCCTGCGCACCGTGCCGTTCGGGCCGATCGCCGACCGCCTCGCGGCCCAGGGCCTCGTCACCGAGCAGCTCGACGGGGTGACGTTCCCCCAGCGGCGCTTCACCGGCGACGACGAGCGCGACTATGCCCTGACGGAGCTCGAGGCGATGGGCATCGAGGCGGCTGGGCGTGAGGCCGAGGGTGCCTATCACGTGAACGTCTTCCTCTCGCGCCCGGCGGAGGACGTCGCCGAGCGGCCGATCGACGAGATCATCGATCTCTCGGAAGCGGCGAGCCACATCCCGCGTCTCGAGGAGTCCGGGGGGTAAGTTCGCTAACCACGTAGTGGCATGGACTTCTTCGACTACCTCCGCGAGGTGCCGTCGTACCTCAGCGACAACTGGTCCGACCTGCTCGACCTCACCCTCGAGCACGCTCAGGTCGTCCTGGTGGCAATGCTCGTGGCCACGGTGGTCGGCGTCGGCCTCGGCGTGGTGACCTACCGCGTTCGTTCGGCCGCCAGAGTCGCGCTCACGGTCACCGGGACGTTCGTGACGATCCCCTCGTTCGCGTTGTTCGGGCTGTTCATCCCCATCCTCGGCCTCGGTTACCGCCCGAC
The DNA here is from genome assembly GCA_035316325.1 of Acidimicrobiales bacterium. Classification (NCBI taxonomy): domain Bacteria; kingdom Bacillati; phylum Actinomycetota; class Acidimicrobiia; order Acidimicrobiales; species Acidimicrobiales bacterium. The sequence goes on along the minus strand of DATHJB010000072.1, from coordinate 11,531 downwards.
CGTGGTCGCCTTGGTGATGTACGCGCTGTTGCCGATCGTGCGCAACACGATCACGGGCCTGCGGGGGGTCGACCCGGCGATCACGGAGTCGGCGCTCGGGATGGGGTTGTCTCGCTGGCAGCGCCTGCGACGCATCGAGCTGCCTCTGGCTTGGCCGGTCATCGTCACGGGTGTCCGGGTGTCGACGATGATCACGGTCGGGATCGCGGCGATCGCGGCGAAAGTCAACGGTCCCGGCCTCGGCGGCCCGATCTTCCAGGGGCTCGGGGCCACGGGCACCCAGCGGGGGTTCAACCTGGCGTTCAGCGGGACGCTCGGTGTCGTGATCCTCGCGCTCGCCTTGGACACCATGTTCCTGGTGATCGCCCGGCTGACGACCTCGAGGGGGTTGCGATGATCGACGAGACGGAGGCGACAGCAGCGGTGCCCGAACAGCAGGTGATGATCCGCCTGGAGTCGCTCACCAAGCGGTACCCCGGTCAGGCCGAACCTGCGGTGGACGCCATCAGCATGGACATCCCCACCGGCGAGGTGGTGGTCCTCGTCGGGCCGTCCGGCTGCGGGAAGACGACGACCCTCAAGATGATCAACCGCATCATCGAGCCGACATCGGGTCGCATCATCCTCGATGGCGACGACGTCACCCACGCCAACGCCGACCACCTCCGGCGGCGCATCGGGTACGTGATCCAGCAGATCGGCCTGTTCCCGCACATGACCATCGCCCAGAACGTCGGCCTGGTGCCGGGGCTGCTCGGCTGGGGCCGCGATCGGGTCGGCGAACGGGTCGACGAGCTGCTGGAGCTGGTCGGGCTGGAGCCCTCCGAGTACCGCTCGCGCTATCCGAAGGAGCTGTCGGGCGGTCAACGCCAACGGGTCGGCGTGGCGCGCGCCCTGGGCGGTGACCCGCCCGTGATGTTGATGGACGAGCCGTTCGGGGCGATCGATCCGATCACCCGCGACCGGCTCCAGAACGAGTTCCTGCGCATCCAGGCCGACACGCAGAAGACCGTCGTCTTCGTGACCCACGACATCGACGAGGCCATCAAGATGGGTGACCGCATCGCCATCCTCTCCCGGCAGTCCCACATCGCCCAGTACGACACGCCCGAGACGATCCTGACCGCGCCGGCCGACGGCTTCGTCGAGGACTTCATCGGCTCGGGCGCCGCCCTCAAGCGCCTCAACCTGAGTCGGGTCCGCGACGTCGAGCTCGGCCAGTGGGCCGTCGCCCCGGTCGACGAGGATCGGGCGACCCTCCGCCAGATGCTGGCCGACAGCAACCACGGGTCGGTGCTGCTGGTCGACGACCAGAACCGACCGCAGCGCTGGGTCACCGGACGCGACCTGGCGCGCGCGTCCGAACCGGTCGAGCGCATCGGCCTGCCGGCCACCGCTCAGGTCGAACCGCACGCCACGCTGCGGGACGCCCTCGACGAGATGGTCACGTCGACGGTGGGCTGCGTGATCGTCACCGACAGCCGCGGCGCCTACCAGGGTGTCGTCGACCTGGAAACGGTCATGAAGGCCGTCGACGAGATGCGCACCGCGGCGCGGACCCGCGACCGGGCCGCAGCCGGTGCAGGGACCGCTCGCGTCGACCCCGATGGCGAGGCGGGCTGAGTGGCCGACCCCACGACGACCGTCGACATCGCCGCCCCCGGTGTCGGACGGGGCGCGGACGAGTTGCTGGCCGAGTTGGGCGGACCGTCCCGGCTCTGGCGATGGATCGTCACTCCCGTGGTGCTCGGCGGGATCTGCGTCGCTCTCTACGTCTACGTGCAGGGCCAGGAGCTCGATCGCATCGAGGTGGCCAGCCTCAACGCCCCGATGATCCGGCAGCGGCTGATCGAGCACCTCCACCTCACGCTGGTGTCGACCTTCTTCGTCATCCTGATCGCGGTGCCGCTCGGCATCGTGTTGACCCGGCCCTGGGCGCGCCCTGTGACCCCCCTCTTCCTCGGGATCGCCAACATCGGCCAGGCCGTGCCGTCCATCGGCGTCCTCGTCCTGCTGGCGGTCACGGTCGGCATCGGCTTCGAGCAGGCCATCTACGCGCTCGTCCTCTATGCCACCCTTCCGGTCCTGCGCAACACCATGGTCGGTCTCGACCAGGTCGACCCGTCGCTGATCGAAGCCGCGCGAGGCATGGGGTTGACCTCGAGGGGGGTGCTGGCGCGCATCGAGCTGCCTCTGGCCGTGCCGGTGATGCTCGCCGGCATCCGCACCGCTCTCGTCATCAACGTCGGCACGGCGGCTCTGGCCACGTTCATCGGCGCCGGGGGCCTGGGTTGGATCATCAACCAAGGAAACGTCCAGAACCGCACGCCGGTGCTGCTCACGGGCAGCATCCTCACCGCGGTCGTTGCCCTGGCCCTCGACTGGATCGCAGGAATCGTCGAGGACGTCCTGCGACCGAAGGGTCTCTGAGCCAGGCTCCGACAGCCGCCAACAAGGAGAAGAAGCCTGATGTCCACGAAGACACGCAGCCTGAGGGGGCTTCTCGTCGTCATGTCCGCACTGGCGGTGTTCGCCGCTGCCTGCGGCGACGACGACGATGACGCCGCCTCCGACGGAGGCTCCGGCGGAGACACCCCCGACGCCTCGATCTGCGTCGGCGGCGAGTTCTCGACCCGCCCCGACGGCCTTCCCGGCCTCGAAGAGGCCTACGGCTTCGAGTTCCCCGCATCGGACGTGACCGCCCTCGACGAGGACAGCCTCGTCTACAACGAGGTCGACCAGGGCAACTGCACGTTCGGCTCGATCTTCGCCACCGACGGTCGGGTCGGCGCTCTCGGCCTCACCGTGCTGGAGGACGACGAGGCGTTCTTCCCGCCGTACAACGGCTCGCTGAACGTGCGCACCGAGGTGCTCGACGAGTTCCCCGGCATCGAGGAGCTGTTCGCGCCCGTCTCCGAGGCGCTCGACGACGCGACGATGATCGACCTCAACGCCCAGGTGGACGTCGACGGCGAGGACCCGGCCGACGTCGCCCAGGCGTGGCTCGACGACGCCGACATCCCCGAAGACGTCGACCTGTCGGGCGCGTCCCTGACGGTGAGCTCGAAGGAGTTCACCGAGCAGCTCATCCTCGGTCACATCACCAAGCTCGTCCTCGAAGGTGCCGGCGCCGACGTCGACGACCAGATCGGGCTGGTGGGCAGCACCTCGGTGCGCGACGCGCTCACCTCCGGCGAGGTCGACCTCTACTGGGAGTACCTCGGCACCGGCTGGGTGACCTACCTCGACAACACCGAGGCCATCGCCGATCCTGTCGAGCAGTACGAGGCGGTCCGGGATGCCGACGCCGCCAACGGGGTGACGTGGCTGGAACCGGCCCCGTTCAACAACACCTATGCCATCGCCGTCAGCGACGAGAACGCCGAGGCGCTGGGCATCACGTCGATCTCCGAGATCAAGGACCTGATCGGGAGCTGACCGACGCCGGCCGGGGAGTGGCGCCGAGGGCCGAGGGCCCAGGCGCTACCCCCGGTCGGCCCAGCGGGCGACGTTGCCCAGGACCGGCTCGGGGTCGGACAGCGATGCGCAGAGGAGCCGGTGGTAGAGGCACTCCTCGGCCGAGCGGAGATGTGTGCCGGGGAACGAGGCGCGGTACCGGTCGACGTCGATCCGGTCGCCGGCGGTCAGCCGTGGGAGCAGGTCGGCCGTGCCGCTGCCCTCGTCGAACTGCGCCTTGTCCCGCCAGACCACCGACGCCGGCAGCAGGCCGTCGACCGCCATGCGGAGCACCGCCTTCTCGGGCGCTCCCTCACCGGGCCGGCGGAGGGCGGCGGGGATCGACAGGGCCGTCTCGATCACGTCGAGGTCGAGGAACGGCACCCGCGCCTCCAGGCCGTGGACCATGGTGATGCGGTCGACGCGCTGCAGGTTGGCGTGGTGCAACTCCGCCAGCGAGCGGCGGGCGTCGGCCTGGAGCGCCGCGTCGCTGACCAGCTCCTTGTGGTAGCGGTAGCCGGCGAACAGCTCGTCGGCACCCTCGCCGGTCAGCACGACCTTGACGTGCTCGGCCGCGAGGCGCGCGGTGAAGTACGTCGGCACCGCGCTGCGCACGAGGTCCTGGTCGAACGACTCGAGCGCGGCGACGATCTCGGGGAGCGTGTCACGGATCTCGCGGGCGTCGAGCACGTACTCGTGGTGCACGGTGTCGAGGTGCTCGGCGACGAGCCGGGCCGCGGCCAGATCGGGGCTGCCGGCCATCCCGACGGAGAACGTGTGCAACTCGTCGACGTGCGGGCGCAGCAGCGCCACCAGCGCGCTGCTGTCGAGGCCGCCCGACAGGAAGGCGCCCACGGGCACGTCGCTCATGAGCTGCCGGACCACCGCCGTCTCGAGCGCGTCGCGCACCCGCTCGGCGTGGTCGGCCAGTCCGCCGTCGACGGGGGTGGGCTCGGGGATCTCGTAGAAGCGATGTCGGCCCGTGCGGCTCGACCAGACCGTCCCGGGTGGGAACGGCTCGACGTCGGTCGTGCCATCGGGGAGGGCCCGTAGCTCGCTGCTGAAGACGAGGCTGCCCTGGTGACGTCCCGTGTAGAGGGGCTTGATGCCGATCGGGTCCCGCCCGAGGATCAGCTCACCGTCTCTGGCCAGCGCGAACGCGAACATCCCGTTCAAGCGAACGATCGCCGACGGGTCGGCTTCGCCCAGGAGATGCAGGATGACCTCGCTGTCACTGCGGGTCGCGAAGGTCCGGTCGTCCTCCAGCTCGTGGCGGAGCGACGGCGCGTTGTAGATCTCGCCGTTCGCCACGAGGGCGCGAGCGTCGCGGACGAGCGGTTGGTCACCGCCGGCGACGTCGACGATGCTCAGGCGCCGGTGACCCAGGGTCCCCCGGTGATCGGGAGCGGAGAAGAGCCCCTGTGCGTCGGGCCCCCGGTGAGCGAGGCGATCCAGCATCGTCGCCACGATCTGCGGATCGTCCGCACCCCACGTACCCGCGATCCCGCACACTCGGCCTTGCCTCCAGTTGCACCACCGTCGATCACGCAGGCTACCGGCGGCCTCCCGTCAGGGTTCGGACTGATCCTCGACATCGAGCGTTCACGCGAGGGTCTCTCTCCCCGAAACGACGATGCCGGAAGCTGCCGCTCCGACGAATCGACCTAGAGCGAGGTGACATGCGTGGTGCTGGTCCGGGAGCAGAGATGGCAGCGGTCGGGAGCGGGGTCGAGCGCACACCGCTCGACGGAAGGCATCCGCAGGTCGTCGTCTGGGAGGCCGACGGAGCGCCGTACGGCCGCCGCGGCTACGGCGACGCCATCACCGCCGGCCTGACCGCGGCGGGCATCGCCGCGACGACCGTCCCGCTGACGCGCCGGCGTCCGACACCGGATGAGCTTGCGGCGCCGGTCCACGTGCTGAGCGGCGGCGCGACGCCCGCGACCTCACGCCGGCGTTGGGTGCGGTCGGCCCGCCTCGACCTCGAACCGGTCCTGGCCCGCGCGCTCGCCGGCGAAGCCACGGTCACGGGGATCTGCTTCGGGGCCCAGCTGATCGCCGCCACGTTGGCGGGTCCGAGCGCCGTCGGCCCCAACCCGCGGGGACTGGAGGTCGGCCTGGCGCTGGTGCGACCACCCGACTCCGATCCGGCCGCCGGGGACGCCGGGGCCATCGTGGTCTCCGAGCTCCACCACCACCTCGTCGAGCCGGCGGCCGTGGCGGCGCTCGGCGGCGAGATCGTCCTCTCCAACGACCACACGGCGGTGCAGGCCTTCACCATCGGACCGACGATCGTGGGCCTCCAGTTCCATCCCGAGCTCGACCCGGCGGCCACCCGAGCGACGGTCCTGGCTCACCGCCGCCTGATCCGAGCGCACGGGGTCACACCTGCCGCCGCCCTGGCATCGATCGACCGCCTGGGCGACAGCTGGCAGGCCGAGACCTTCGATCGTTTCGTGGTCCAGCCCACCCGGCGGCCCGCAGTCCCTCCCGCCGGGGCACGCGACGAGGCTCTCTCCGCGGCCTGAGGCGGCGCGCGTAGCCCTCGGCCCCTCGCCCGCGATCGCCGCCCGACACCCCTTATGCCTTCGGAGTCGATGCTGTCGATCGACTGGAACGGTGTCAGCCGGGCAGTTCGACGAGTCGTGCGCTGTCGGTCCACAGCGCGGTCGCGAGGTCGTCGTCGCGTGCGAGCGCGGAGGGGTCGGGCCAGGTGAGTCGTCCCCGGCGCAGGGCGGCGTAGGTCCGCCCTTCCGGGGGCGTGATGGTGCCGAGCGCGAGCTTCGCCAGCGTCTGTCCGGCGGCCTTGGGTGTGTTCAGGGTGGAGTTGAGCCTTCTCAGTGGGGCGCCCAGCGGCGTGCCGAACACCGACCAGGCGATGCGCAGGTGGATCGCGAGGTCGCGTGCCAGGCCGGTGCCGAACACCTGGCCTGGGTCGTAGGCGATCACCGTGATGTGGCGGTCGTGGATGTCCGGGTGCACGTGGAGCGAACGCGCGGTGAGGACGCTGCACAGCTTGGATGCGGTGTAGGCCTGCTCGCCCGCCTTCTTCGGTCGGGTGTGACGGTCCGGGTCGCTGTCGGGGTGCGCGAGTAGATCGGCGTCGGCGTGACGCGGGACTTCCAGGCCGGCGCCGGTGGCGGGGTCGTGGGTTCCGCTCGTGGTCAGCACGATTCGGGCGTCGTCGGCCAGGGCCGGCATCAGCAGGCGCACCAGGAGGTAGTGCGCGAGGTGGTTGACGGCGAAGGTCGTCTCGTAGCCGTCGGCGGTGCGTCCGGTGTCGTCGGGCAGGACCGTCCCGGCGTTCAGCAGCAACGCGTCGATGCGGGTGTCGCCGAGTCGCTCGCGCACGGATCCGGCGAAGGCGCGCACGGAGTCCAGCTGCGTCAGGTCGAGTCGGACGGAGTCGACCAGGGGTGAGCGCGCACCCAGGATCAGCCGGTTGCCGGACGACTTAGCGAGCTGCTGGACGGCGATCGCTCCGAACCCTGAACTGCCGCCGGTCATCACGATCGTTGTCACGACGTCCCCTCTTGGTGCGTCCACCTCGTTCCTGAAGCTCAGGACATCGGCGTAGAACGTCTGAGCCTACGGCTGATCTGACCTTCGGTCGGCTAGGCCTCCCAGCGCAGCAGGTCCCCTGGCTGGCACTGGAGCGCCTCGCAGAGCGCGGCGAGCGTGGTGAAGCGCACCGCCTTGGCGCGGCCGTTCTTGAGCACCGCCAGGTTGGCGGGCGTGATCCCGACACGGTCCGCGAGCTCGCCCACGGACATCTTCCGCGTGGCCAGCATCACGTCGATGTCGACGACGATCGGAATCAGATCACCTCGTTCAGCTCGTTCTGCATCTGCGTCGCCTCGACGTCGCGCTCGACGGCCTGGGCGAGCAGCAGCCGCAATACGAGCACGATGAGCGCGACCCCCAGGACAGCCACCGCAGCCCCGCACATCAGCAGGATCCCCCCGGGCGGGACGGCCTCACCCGGCACCAGGACGACCGCGAACGCGAACACCAGGAGGGCGGCCGCCACGATCGCGCCGATCACGACGTCCACATACCGGAAGGCGGCGTGGGAGAACACCGTTCCGCGCTCCACCATCGTCACCAGCCGCCACACGCAGACCAGGACGACCTGGACCGTCACGACACCCAGGACCGTGATCACGACGGCCCAGGCGCGCTGGTACGCAGCGAGGTCGCCCCCGTCCTCCGGGTCGATGAACAGCAGCGCCACCATCAACGTCTGCACGAACACCGAGCCGGCGAGCAGCACCACGAGCACAGCGCGCAGCCAACGGACCGTCAGCCTTGCCATCACGTCTCCCTCGATCGGACAACGATGTAAACCTATCGTTAATCGATAGGCCACGACAAGGGGTTCCGGTCAGCCGGCGGCGGCCGAGTCGCCGCGGTCGCGTGTCAGAGCTCGTAGGCGGTGATGTCGACGGCCTTGACGGTGGCCCAGACGGGGGTGTCGGGAGCGAGCTCGAGGTCGGCGACGGCGGCGGGGGTGATCTCGGCGGTGAGGGGGATGTCGCCGGTGAGGGTGACGCGGACGCGGTCGCGGTCGGCTTCGAGGTCGGTGATGGTGGCGGTCCAGGTGTTGCGGGGGCTGCCGTCGGGTTGGTGGGTGTGCAGGGCGATGGCCTGGGGGCGGATGGCGAGGGCGATGGCGACGCCCGGGCCGGGGAGGGCGTCGGCGACGGTGAGGTCGGCGCCGCTGTCGAGGCGGACGGTGTGGTCGCTGGTGGCGTGGCCGTGGAGGAGGTTGATGCCGACGAGTTGGGCGATGTAGCGGGAGGCGGGGCGGGCGGTGACGGTGGCGGGGGTGCCGGTCTGCGTGATGTGGCCGTTCTCGATGATGACGAGGCGGTTGGCGAGGACGAGGGCGTCGAGGGGGTCGTGGGTGACGAGGAGGCGGGCGCCGGCGAAGGTGGTGAGGTGGCGGCGCAGTTCGGTGCGGATCTGGAGGCGGGTGCTGGCGTCGAGGGCGGCGAGGGGTTCGTCGAGGAGGAGCATGCGGGGGTCGGTGGCCAGGGCGCGGGCGAGGGCGACGCGTTGGGCCTGGCCGCCGGAGAGCGTGCGGGGTTTGGCGTGGGCGTGGTCGGCGAGCCCGAAGCGCTCCAGCCAGTCGTGGGCGTCGGTGCGGGCGCTGGTCCTGGTGTGGCCGCGGGAGCGGAGCCCGAAGGCGACGTTGTCGAGGGCGGTCATGCGGGGGAAGAGCAGGTAGTCCTGGAAGACGACGCCGATGGGGCGTTCGGCGGTGGGGACGAAGGTGTCGGTTGCGGGGTCGTCGAGGACGATGTCGTCGAGCGTGATGCGGCCGGCGTCGAGGGGTTGGAGGCCGGCGAGGGCGCGCAGGGCGGTGGTCTTGCCGGCGCCGTTGGGCCCGAGCAGGGCGACGGTCTCGCCGTCGTCGACGGTCAGGGCGATGTCGAGGTGGAAGTCGCCGAGGCGGACGTCGATGGCAGCGTCGAGCACGGTGGGTCGCTCGGGGTTCAGGCGGTGAGCCAGCGGTCGCGGAGCGGGAGGAGCACGGCGAGCGACACGGCGATGAGGACGAGGGACAGGGCGATGGCGGCGTCGCGGTCGGATTCGAGAGCGAGGTAGACGGCGAGGGGCATGGTCTGGGTGCGGCCCTGGAGGTTGCCGGCGAAGGTGACGGTGGCGCCGAACTCGCCGAGGGCTCGGGCCCAGCACAGCACGGCGCCGGCGATGATCGAGGGTGCGGCGTGGGGGATGGTGACGCGCCGGAAGATCGTCCAGCGGCTGGCGCCGAGGGCGGCGGCGGCGTCTTCGTAGCGGGGGTCGGCGGCGCGCAGGCCGGCTTCGACGGTGAGCACGAGGAACGGCATGGCCACGAACGTGTTGGCGGCGACGACGCCCCAGGTGGAGAACGGGAGCAGGAACCCGGTGGAGTCGTAGACCGGGCCTCCGAGCAGGCCCCGCCGACCGAAGGCGAAGAGCAGGGCGGCGCCGCCCACGACGGGGGGCAGGACCATGGGCAGGGTGACGAGGGCCCGGGCGGCGGATCGTCCGGGGAACTGCGTGCGGGCGAGCGCCCAGGCGAGCGGGATGCCGAAGAGCAGGGCGATGGCGGTGGCGGCGAAGGCGGTGGTGATGCTGAGGCGCAGCGCGTCGGTGACGACAGGGCGGCCGACCAGCTCGCCGAGGTTGGTCCACGGTGCCCGCTGGAGCAGGGCCGCGAACGGCACCGCGACGTAGGCGAGGGCGACGGCCGCGAGGGGAGCGATCAGCCAGGGAGAGCGCTGTTGCCGCGCCCGTCTTCGCCTGGCGCCTGTCCTCGCGGCCGGTCGCCGCTCGGTCACGGGCTGTCGAACCCGTAGGAGGCGAGGATCTCCTGGCCTTCGTCGGAGAGCACGAACTCGACGAACGCGTCGGCCACTTCGGTGTTGCCGGCGTCGGTCAGCGTCGACAAGGGATAGGTGGCGGTCACGTTGTCGTCCGCGGGGATCTCGATGCCCTCGACGGCGTCACCGGCCGAGAGGACGTCGGTGACGTACACGATGCCGGCGTCGAGCTCGCCGGCCTCGATCTTGGTGAGCAGGGCCCGGACGTCGGGCTCGTTGGAGTCGATCGACGGGGTGACCTCCGCGTTGGCCAGCGCTTCGCGACCGAAGTCGCCGCAGGGCACCTCTTCGGCGCACAGCCCGATCAACAGGTCCGCGTTGGCGAAGTCGGCCAGACCGGTGACCCCCGCGGAGTTGCCGGCGGGCACGACGATCTCGAGCAGGTTGGTGGCGAAGTCCTGCGGGGCGTCCGCGGCGCCGGCCTCGACGATCTGGTCCATGTTGGAGGTGTTGGCCGAAGCGAACACGTCGGCCGGGGCACCGGCCACGATCTGCTCCCGCAGCCCCGAGGACGGGCCGTAGTTGAAGTCGACGCTCGCGTCGGGGTTGGCGTCCTCGAACGCTGCGCCGACCTCGTCGAACGCGTCGGTCAGCGATGCGGCGGCGAACACCGTGATGTCGCCCTCCAACGTCGAGGCGGGGGCTTCGGTGGTCGACGAGCTGTCCTCGTCACTGCTGGCGTCGTCATCGTCGTCACCGCAGGCGGCGAACAACAACACCGGGACGCAGGCCGCGGCCACGAGACGCATTGCACGGAACTTCATCGGGGTCCTCCAGATGGGGTCGTCGCCGGCATCGAGCTCCATCGTCCTTAGTCACACTGACCCTAGCAGCGCGGCGACAGGCGATCAGCCGTGACAACCTCATGCGGTGGAACGTCGCCCCACGCTGTCGCTCAACGAGTGGGCCGTGCTCGGCGTGCTGGTCGACGACGCCCACCACGGCTACGACATCGCCGCCGCCCTCCAGCCGGGAACCCCCATCGGTGACGCCTGGCGACTCACCCGCCAGCTCGTCTACCGGGCACTCGAACGCCTCGAAGCCCTCGGCCTCGTCCAGCCGTGCCGCACCGAACCCAGCGTGGCCGGCCCACCGCGCACCATCTACGAGCCAACACCGAGGGGCCGAGCCACGCTCGAGGCATGGCTCGACACACCCGTCGCCCACCTGCGCGACGTCCGCAACGCGTTCCTGCTCAAGTTGCTGATCGCCGACCTCCTGCACGTCGACACCCGCAGGCTGATCCGAGCGCAGCGCGATGCCTTCGCCGAGCTCTTCGACCGCCTGGCAGTCCCCCCACCGACGGCCGACGTCGTCGCGACCTGGCGCCACCACTCAGCTGTCGCGGTCGCCGGCTTCCTCGACGCCCTCGATCACCCCGACCCGGGCGACACGTCAGTCGGGCGCGGCCCCGCAGCCGTCGAGGGCGGAAGGCCAGGAGCCGACCGTCGGCCGCGTTGACCAGGACGGTGGGCGCCCCCGGCGCGGGGATCGCGGGCCAGCAGAGGCGGACGCCCGCGGCTATTCGGTGGAGCGGGAACGTGTGTCGGCGCGGCCCCGAGATCGGGGTGGAGGCTGGCCGGGTGTGACGAGCCGGGATTCGTAGGCGGCGACGACGAGCTGGGCGCGGTCGCGGGCGTGGAGCTTGGTCATCGCCCGGCTCACGTGGGTGCGCGCGGTGGCGACGCTGATGAACAGCTCGGC
>DATHJB010000071.1 GCA_035316325.1 Acidimicrobiales bacterium | reverse complement strand
GGCCTCGGGCGCCCAAGCGCCGGCGACCACCTTGCCGTCGGAGGTCGCGTACACCTGGTAGGGGGCCACGACGCTGTGGGCGGCGCCGTGACGCACCGGATCGTCCCCGTCGGCCCAATAGGAGGCGAGCCGCGTGGTCAGGCCGAAGACCAGAGCGCTGAGCATGGGGATGTCGACCCGCTGACCCCGGCCGGTCTTCTCCCGGGCCAGCAGGCCCAGCAACACGCCCTGCACCATGGTCATGGCTCCGGTGAAGTCGGCGATGGGGATGCCGACGAGCAGCGGCCCGCCGTCGGCCTCGCCGGTCAGCGACATCACGCCCGACATGGCCTGGATCACCGGATCGGTCCCCGGGTAGCTGGCGATCGGGCCGTCGGGACCGAAGGCCGACACGGAGCAGTAGATCAACCTGGGGTTGAGCTCGGACATGGCCTGATAGCCGATCCCGATGGCATCGGTGACGCCGGGCCGGTAGTTCTCGACCAGGACGTCGGCGTCGGCGACCAGGCGCCTGACGACCTCCAGGCCATCGGGCTGACGCATGTCGACGGCGAGGCTCCGCTTGCTCCGGTTCCACTGCAGGAACAGACCGGACACGCCGTCGACGAAGGCAGTGCCGGTGCGGCGCGCCGGATCGCCCTCGGGAACGGACTCCACCTTCACCACGTCGGCCCCGAAGTCGCCGAGCACGACCGTGCCGTAGGGCGCGGACATGTGGCGGGAGAAGTCGATCACCTTGACGCCATCGAGTGCGGCAACCATTCGTCTGTCAGCTCCTTGGATCGGGGACCTTGGCGTGCGTGGCGAAGCACAGGCAGCACGGGAGCATGTAGAGGGCGTGGTGCCCTTCCGAGGCTCCGGCCACGATCAGGTAGATGTCCTCGGGACGTTCGGTCACCAGGATCCGGTCGCCGTCCATCTTCCATTCGCCGGTGTTGATGTTGTCGAAGGGCAGATGCGAGACCGGGACCTTCGACCGTTCGAACAGCTCCTCCTGGACCGAGAGTCGGCTGCGTCCAGCGCGGTGGAGCAGCTGGGCGTAACCCGGCGTGAGCACGAAGGTCGGGTTGCCCCGCGACCACCAGAACCCGGTCGACACCGTCTGCATCGCGTGCACCAGATGGTTCATGAGGTTCGCGGGGGTGGTTGTCCCCGACTCGGGGACCACGTCGATGATCCCCTCGATGCCGAGCGTGGTGACCACGCTGTCGTCGGGGTCGTAGCCCTGCCAGACGTGGAGCGGCTCCCAAGGGCTCGACTCCTCGTCCTCGGCGATGCAGAACGTGTACTTCCACGGGCCGCCGTGGGTGGAGGTGTCGTTGTCGCCGATGCCGCCGACGTTGCGCATGACGAAGCGGACGGCCCGGCCGATGGGGCCGTTGCCGCCGGTGCCGGGGCCGAGGGCGTCGCGGCCGTGGCGGAGCCCGAGCTCGTGACGCACGGGGCCGTTCACCACCGCCAGTGGGGCCAGCGGGTTGGTCGTGACCTGCACCAGGTAGAGGTTGAACGGGTCCTGGATGATCGCCTTCACGGTGGCCACCACGACCGGCAGGTGTTCGGGCCGGCAGCCGGCCATCACTGCGTTGACGGCGACCAGCCGCACGTCGGCCAGGCCCCCCTGAGGGGCGACGTGGCCGACCACCTCGTCGGGATCGAGGCCCGAGTCGCGGACGAAGCGGTCGACCCTGTCGAGGGTGGGGACGCGCACCGGCAGACCGTCGGTCCATCCCAGCCGGTGCAACTCGGCCTCCAGCTCGTCCTGGTCCTCGTGCTCGACGACGTGCCTCGTCCCCGTCGTGCCGCTCATGTCACCTCCTCCTCATCTCCTGTGCCCTGATCTCCTGCGACACCGAGCAGCAGGTCGGCCACCCGGGCCGCCTCCTGATCGAGGGGCCCGCCCGTGACGGTGTCGACGTCCTCCTGGACCACGATGATCCCGGCGGTCGGCCCGCCGTAGTTGAGCGTCGAGGCCACAGCCAGTCGCTCGAACTGAGGGATCGCCAGGACGACCACGGGAACCCCCTTGGCGTCCAACTTCGCGGTGGCGTGGCAACTCCACGCCGTGCAGCTCCCTCAGTTGCCGAGGCCGACGAGCGCCGAGTCGACCAAACGGTGCACCTCGTCGACCAGGGCGTCGTCGGGCTCGCCCTCCTGGTAGTGCTTCGTCCAGCGGACCACGTCACGCGCGCCCCGGCGGCGCAGCTGGATCTCCAACGCATCGGCGAAGCCCTTGAGCTTGCCGTTGTCGAGGATGCCGACGACCTTGCCCTCCTCGAAGGTGACGCCGCCGCGGACCTGCGCGGCGAGCTCCGGTTCGACCAGCCACTCGGTCGGTATCGGCGAGTACAGCTCGGTGTGCTGGCTGGCTGGCACGGGCACCTCCGGGATCGGGGCTATTATCAGATTTATGATAAGGAACATACTAAACTCGCCCTCGATAGCAAACTCGTCACCGCTTCACAGGAGGACCCGTCTGTGGCCAGGAACTACGAGCTCGTATCCGCCGACGCCCATCTCGAGACCCGGCCCGACTGGGTCGAGCGCCTCCCCGAGGACCTCAAGCCCCTCGCCCCCCGCATCGTGGAGGTGGAGAACGGCGGCCAGGGCTGGGCCATGGGCGACGACGAGCCGATCCCGCTGGGACTCGCCGCCACCGGCGGCCAGAAGTACACCGAGTTCGTCCCCCGGGGCCGACGATTCGACGAGGGCATCCCCGGCACCGGCGGCCCCGAGCAGCGCATCTCCGAGCAGGACAAGGACGGCGTCGACGGGGAGGTGCTGTTCTCGTCGGTGGCCACCACCGCACTGCGGAAGTCGGCCGACAACACCCGGGCCGTCGTGGAGTTCGCCAAGGCCTACAACAACTGGGTCTCCGACTACTGCTCCCACGCCCCCGACCGCCTGTTCGGCATCGCCCTCATGCCCATGAGCAGCACCGACGATGCCGTCGCGGAGCTGCGCCGGGTGCGGGAGCTGCCCGGCATCCGCGGCACCCAGCTGCTGCAGTTCCCTTCCGGCGAGAAGTGGCTCACCCCCCACGACGAGCCCTTCTGGGCCACCGCCGAGGAGCTCGGCATGACCGTCGTCGCCCACCACAACTTCGGCGGCGTAGGACAGTCGCACGCCCTCGCCGGCCTGCAGAAGACCAAGTCGATCGACGTCGAGGGCTCGGCCGACTTCTCCCAGTTCGTGTGGCTGCTGACCACCGACCTGCAGATCCCCACGCTGCCCATCGTCACGCTGCTCCAGCTCATGGTCGGCGGCGTGCTCGACCGATACCCCGGCCTCAAGCTGCACTTCGCCGAGACCGGCATCGGGTGGCTGCCCTACTGGTTGGAGCAGATGGAGGACCGTTACGACCGGCACCGCTTCTGGAGCGGCGTCCAGCTCGAGCGGCGACCCGCCGACTACGTGCGGTCGCACTTCACGTTCTCGTTCCAGGAGGACCGCACCGGCGTCAAGGCCCGCGACGACATCGGCGTCGGGAGCATCTGCTGGGCGTCGGACTTCCCCCACAGCGTCAGCGACTGGCCCTGGTCGCGCGAGAACGTGGCCCGGCAGATGGCCGGGGTACCCGACGTCGACCGGCGTCGCATCCAGGGCCTCAACATCCTCGTCCAGCTGGGCGTGCTGTCGTCGGCCGAGGCCGACGAGCTGGCCACCAAGCCGTTGGAGCGCGCCGACCCCGACATCGTGCCGGCCCGGGGTGAGCGGCGCGTCGCCTGAACCCCTGGGAAGCGCGGTCGACCGGGTCCGCATCGGCCACCTCGGGGAGGTGAGCCGGTGCTGGCTCGGTACCGCCGCGTTCGGCGGCTGGGCGACGCCCGGCATCGCCGAGTGTCGCCGAGTGGTCGAGGCCGCCCTCGACCTCGGGATCACCGCGTTCGACAGCGCCGACACCTACAGCGACGGGGAGGCGGAGCGGATCCTGGGGCGGGTGCTCGCGTCGGGCCGGGCCTGGCAGCGCGACCAGGTCGTCGTGGCCACCAAGTTCGGGCTCGACCACCGGCGCTCGCGTGCCATCCCGGTCACCGCGACCGACGTCCGGCAGGCGCTCGAGGGCAGCCTGCGGCGCCTGGATGTCGACCACGTCGATCTCTACTCGGTGCACCGCATCGCCTCGATCGACCAGGTCGACGTGCTGGTACCCACCCTCCAGGCCCTGCAGGACGAGGGGAAGATCCGCGCCTTCGGAACCTCCATGGCCACCCCGGCGGCGCTCGCCCGCGCCCGCGAGCTGGCCGCCAGCGCCCTCGCCACCGAGCAGCCGCCGTACTCGATCTTCGTGCGCGAGATCGAGCGCTCGGTGGTGGAGCTCTGCCGGCAGGACGGCATCGCCGTTACCGCCTTCGCGCCGCTGAACGGTGGATGGCTGACCGGCAAGTACCGCCCGGGCACACCAGTGCCACCTGACTCGCGGGCGGCCGTGTGGCCCATCCGCCGCGACCGCTACGACATGGGCCGCGGGCCCACCCGCCGCAAGCTGGCGCTGGTGGCCGAGCTGACGCGGCTCGGCGACCAGGCCGGGCTGTCGCCGACCCGGCTGGCGCTGGGGTTCGCGCTGAGCAACGCGGACGTCCCGGTGACCATCCTCGGCGCGAGGGACGAGGCCCAGCTGCGCCAGGTCCTCGACCCGGCGCCGGCGCCGCTGGGGACGGACCTGCGGGAGGCGATCGATCGGCTGGTGCCACCCGGCTCGACGATCGACCCGCTCGACCTGCTCGGCTACCGCTTCGCTGTGTGACCGGCCGGGGTGGCCATGAGCCGGCGGGCTTCGTCGCGGAGCTTGTTCTTGGCCACCTTCTCCAGCGTCGACCGGGGCAGCTCGTCGACCACGAAGACAGCCCGGGGGACCTTGAAGTCGGCCAGCTCGGCGCGGCACCGCTCCAGGACGCGGGCCTCCAGCCCGGGCTCGGCGGTCTGGGTCGCGAGCACGAAGGCGACCGGCACCTCGTCGAGCATCGGGTCGGGGCCGGCGACCACGGCGACCTCGGCGACACCCTCCACGGTGAGCACCACCCGCTCGATCTCCTGCGCGGCCACGTTCTCGGCGCCGACACGCAGCATGTCCTTGTCCCGCTCCAGGAACGACAGCCAGCCGTCCTCGTGCCAGACCACCCGATCACCGGTGCGCAGCCAGCCGTCGTCGGTCCAGGCCGCGGCGTCGGCGTCAGGGTCGTCGAGGTAGCCGAGCGCCACGGAGACCCCGCGCACGCCCAGGACCTCGATCAATCCCTCGCCGGCCTCCCGGCGAGGCAGTCCCTCGTCGTCGACGACCCGCACCCGGTACTCCGGCGCGGGGACGCCCATTGCCAAGGGCCGGCCGGGCTGGCCGAGCTCGGAGACCACAGGGTGCGAGACAGTCTCGGTCATCCCCCACCAGGCCAGCCCCTCCACGCCGAACGTGCGGTCCCAGCGGGGCACCAGGAGGCCGTTGCCCCAGGCGCGGAAGTGGTGGCCGGGGACCGGGTCGTCGACCAGGGCGCGGACGGCGAAGGGGATCATCGCGGCGAAGGTCGTCCGCTCGCGGACCGCCACCGCCCAGAACGCCCGCCGCGAGAACCGGGGCATCAGGACAACCGTGCCGCCGGCCCACAGCGTGGCCATCACCGAGTACACCTGGGCGTTGGTGTGGAACAACGGCAGGTAGGTGAGCGTCCTGTCGTCGCCGGTCATGAGCTGGTGGGCAGCCGACACCTTGGCGCCCCACAGGTAGTTCGCCTGTGTCCAAACGACGCCCTTGGGCCGCGACGTGGTGCCCGACGTGAACTGCACCCCCGCGAGGTCGCTCGACCGCGGCCCCTCCGTCGTGCCGCGGGTCGCCGTCGCGAGATCGTCGACGCTGGTCACCCGGACCCGGTCCGGGACGTCGACCGGTGGCAGGTCGCCCCCACCGCCGAGGACCAGGAGCCGCACCCGGGGCGCCGACAGCGCCCGGGCCACGATCCCTTCTCGCCCCACCTCCGTCGCAACGGCGACGGCCCGGCTCCGGTCGAGGAAGTAGTCCACCTCCTCGGGGGAGCTGCGGGTGTTGGTGGTGACCGCGACGGCGCCCAGCGTCAGCAGGCCCAGCCACGTGAACACGAAGTCGGGCGAGTTGTCCATGTGTACGCAGACCCGGTCACCCGGCCCGACGCCGTGGGCGGCGAAGCCTGCGGCCACGGCGTCGACCCGGTCGACGAGCTGCCGGTAGGTCCAGCGCCGGACGTCGCCGTCGAGGTCGTCCCACACCACGCACTCCCGCTCCGGGTGGGCCTGGGCCCGCTGGGCCAGGAGCCAGCCGACGTTGCGACCGGTGAAGGGGTCCAGCGCATCCGTGCTCATCAAGTCAACCTCCTGGCGTCGCGTCGCCGACGGGCGGTGGGGGCCGGTGGCCACTGCCACCGACGTCGAGGCCCATGCCGCCATCGACTGGCAGCGCCGCTCCAGTCACGAAGCCGGCCTCGTCGGATGCCAGGAACAGCGCCGCGTGCGCCACGTCCCAGGCCGTGCCCATGTGGCCCAGCGGGACGCGGGCATCGCGCTCGGCCACGATCTCGGCGCGCGAGCGGCCCGACGCGACCACCTTGCGATCCACGCCCATCGGCGTGTCGATCAGCCCGGGCAGGATGGCGTTGGCCCGGATGCCGTACGGGGCGTTGACCATGGCCAGGTGCTCGGTCAGGGCCACCACACCGGCCTTCGTGATCTTGTAGGTCACCAGCGAGTAGGGCAGGCGGACGGCGATCGAGGCGATGTTCACGATGGCGCCCGACCGTTGGGCCCGCATGAGTGGCACGGCGTGCTTGCACACAAGGGCCATGCCCCGCAGGTTCACGGCGACGATGTGGTCGAAGACCGCAGCGTCGAGGTCGGTGACCGAGGCGACGTCGCCGCCCTCGGCGCTGATGCCGACGTTGTTGTGCAGCACGTCGAGCCGGGGACCGAGGGTGCGGCAGTGCTCGACCGCGGCGCGCACCGAATCCTCGTCGGTCACGTCGAGGTGCACCGCCGAGGACGTCCCGCCGACGTCGGCCACGAGCTTCGCGGTGACCTCGGCGGAGGCCATGTCGCGGTCGGCGACCACGACGTGGGCCCCCTCACGCCCGAAGAGCAGCGACACGGCGCGACCGTTGCCCAATGCCTCGCCGTCGGCCTGACCGCCGCCGACGACCAGTGCCACCTTCCCCTTGAGCCGCATGACTAAGTACTATAACCATAGTAATGAATACACGCAGCTCGGGGATCTCTCCGACTTCCTGCTGCTGCTGGCGGCGAGGTGTACCAACGGTGTATCGCGCCAAGCAAACCGTCTGCGGTGCATCCGGTACACCTCGGAGCTGAGCTGATTGACGCCCGAGATGCGTCGCTACCAGGGACGACGGCGGGCGCCCCAGGCAGGACTCGAACCTGCGACACACGGTTTAGGAAACCGATGCTCTATCCGCTGAGCTACTGGGGCCGAGCGCTCGTGGCAGGTTAGTGGCGATGCCGACGACCGACCGAAGGGTCTCGACCTTCGAGCTGTTCTTCGACCTGGTGTTCGTATTCGCCTTCACCCAGGTCACCGCCAGCCTCGCCCACGACCTGAACTGGACCGGCCTCGTCCACGGCCTCCTCGTCTTCGCGGTCCTCTGGTGGGCCTGGGGCGCCTACGCCTGGCTCACCAACGCCGTGCCGACCGAGGGCGCGCCCCGCCTGGTCCTCCTCGCCGGCATGGCGTCGATGCTGGTGGTCGCCCTCGCCGTGCCCACGGCCTTCGACGGCAGCGGCGTCGCCTTCGCAGCCGCGTACCTCCTGGTGATGGTCTTCCACGCCGTGCTGTTCGCGGTCGCCGGCGAGCGCCGCGACCTCACCCGCGCCGCGATCGCCCGCCTGGCGCCCACCAACCTCATCCCCGGCGCCGTCCTGATGGTCGCCGGCCTCACCCACGGCGACGTGCAGCTCGCCCTGTGGATCGTCGCCGTGGTCCTCACCTACGCCGGCCCCTACCTCTTCGGCGTGGCGGGCTGGCAGGTCGACGTGCCCCACTTCGTCGAGCGCCACGGGCTGATCCTGATCATCGCCCTGGGCGAGTCGATCGTGGCGATCGGTGCCGGGGCGACGGGCGACGTCGACGTCCAGCTGGCCACCTCGGCGCTCCTCGCCGTCGCTCTGGCCGGCGGGCTGTGGTGGGCCTACTTCGCCGGCGAGGCGACCCACGCCGAGCACGCCCTCCAGAACCGCACGGGCCTCCCCCAGTCGAGCCTCGCCCGCGACATCTACAGCTACCTGCACATCCCGCTCACGCTGGGCATCGTCCTGTCGGCGCTGGGCATCAAGCTGGCGCTCAGCCACCCCGACGACGTGCTGCACGACGTCGCCGCGGTGGCGCTCGGCGGCGGCGTGGCGGCGTTCTTCGGCGCCCTGGCAGCGATCCGCCTGCGCATCGGCCTGAGGCCCCGGCCGTCACAGCTCCTCGCCGCGGCCGCCGCGCTGGCGGTCATCCCTCTCGCGACCGAGGTCACGGCGACCGCGGCCCTGGCGACCCTCGCCGCCGTCACCGTGGCCGCCGCCGTCGCCGACGCGCTCGCCAAGGAGCCGGAACCGGGGCAGGAGCAACCTCGGCCTCAGTCCGATGCCGAGCCCGACGTGAACGCCTCCGCCTGACGGGCCGCGACCTCCAGCAGGTCGCCCATGGCGAGCTGGGCGTCCTGGAGGTGGAGCCCCCAGGCGTCGCCGAGACTCTCGGCGAGCAGGCCCTCCACGGTGACGGCCCGGGGATCTGCCGCCGATGCCGGCGCCGCGGAGAAGAAGGTGTAGACGCCCTGCGTCTCGCACGAGGCCTTCAGGACCTCCGGCAGCACGACGTAGCGGGTGTCGAAGTCGCCGGCGGCACTCAGGTCACCGCCGCCGATCAACGGCCCGGCGACCGGCACGATCGAGTCGGCCAGCCCGTTGCCGCCGGCCAGAGCGACGGGGTCGACGCACAGCGCCCGGTCCGTGGGCGCGCCCTGCTCGGGGGTCGGGCCACCGCCCACCTGACCGAAGATGGCGCCGTCCTCGGGCGGCGACGCCGTCGGGTACGAGGAGAAGCCGATGACGCAGCCCGTCTCGTCGGCCGACGTGCACCCGGGCACGTTCTGGAACGACCCGCCGACCAGCTCACCGTCCGGCACCCGCACGGCCCCGCCCAGCAGCACCGCGGACACCAGCCGCGACCGCAGGTCGGGGTTCGTGTCGATCTCCTCGGCGATGAGCTGGTTGAGGATCCCGGTGCCCTGCGAGTGGCCGATGAGGATCACGCCCCGCCCCTCGTTGTACTGCGAGACGTAGGTCTGCCAGGCGTCGAGGGCGCCGGCGTAGGCGATCGGCCCCGCGTCGGCGAACCCTCCCCCACCGATCTGGCCCAGCGTCACCTGCGGGTACACGGGGGCGAACACCCGGCACGTCGTGGCGAACGGTGCCGCCTGCGACCCGACCGTCGAGCGCTCCTGCTCGTCGGGCTCCAGGTCGCTGTTGGGCGTCGCGTCCAGCGACACCGTCGGGTACACGTAGAAGCAGTCGACGGGCGGGTCGTCGGACGCGACGAGGTCGGCCCGACTGACGGTCCCGTCGGGGGCGACCTCGGTGGCGGACAGGTCGGTGCACTCGTCCTCCTCGAGGTCGGGGTGGCACAGCCAGTTGGTGGTGCCGCCGTAGACCTCGCTGGTGTGGCCGTGGTACGGGTCGACCACCTCCTCGGCGGGCGCGGCGTCCCGCTCCCCCGAGCCTTCGCCCCCGTCGTCGTCGCCCGAACACGCGGCGACCAGAACCACCAGGCCGGTGACCAGAGCCACCCGCACCCACGACATCCCTGCACATCGCATGCAGGCATCCTGCCTCACGGGCCACGATGTACGCCTCCTGGTTCTTCGGCTGATTGACTCGCGGGCATGTCACTCGACGCGGCCACCGCCACCACGCACGTCGACCGGGCCTGGGACGGGCACGTCATCGACGTGCTGCACGAGTTCATCCGCATCCCCAACGTGTCGGTGGCCTACGACCCCGAGTGGGCCGCCGCGGGCCACATGACCAAGGCCGTCGAGCTGCTGCGGCTGTGGTGCGAGCAGCGGGTGGCCGAGGGGCTCGACGGGGCGACGGTCGAGGTGCTGGAGCTTCCCGAGCGCTCGCCGCTGCTGCTGGTCGACGTGCCCGCGACCTCCGGCGTCGACACCGCGGCCACCGACGCGAACGACACCGTGATCCTGTACGGCCACCTCGACAAGCAGCCGCCGTTCGAGGGTTGGCGCGACGGCCTCGGACCCTGGGAGCCGGTGATCGAGGGGGAGCGCCTGTACGGCCGGGGCGCCGCCGACGACGGCTACGCCGTGTTCGCCGCGCTCACCGCCATCGCCGCCAACCGGGCCGCGGGCGGCGAGCACGCCCGCTGCGTGGTGCTGATCGAGGCCAGCGAGGAGTCCGGCAGCCCCGACCTGCCCGCCTACCTGCAGGAGTACGGCGAGCGCCTGGGCACGCCGTCGCTGGTGGTGGCGCTCGACTCGAGCTGCGCCGACTGGGACCACCTCTGGGTCACCACGTCGCTGCGGGGCCTGATCGACATGACCCTGCGGGTCGACATGCTGACCGAGGGCATCCACTCCGGCTCGGCGGGTGGCGTCGTCCCGTCGACCTTCCGGGTCCTGCGCAGCCTGCTCGACCGCATCGAGGACTCCGCCACCGGCCGCCTGCTCGCCCCGGAGCTGCACGTCGACGTGCCCGAGGTGCGCCGCCGCCAGATCCGGGAGATGGCCGCCGACGTGGGCGCGGTCGACCCCGCCGAGTACCCGTTCGTCGACGGCGCCGGCCCACCGCCCGACGCCACCGACGAGGCGCTCATCGTGGCCCGCACCTGGGAGCCGTCGCTCGAGGTGACGGGCTTCGAGGGGGCCCCTCCCCCGGGGAGCGCCGGCAACGTGCTGCGCCCGACGAGCGCCGCCAAGCTGTCCGTCCGGGTGCCCCCGACCGCCGACCCGCAGATCGCCGCCGCCGCGCTGGTGCAGCAGTTGACCGCCGAGCCGCCCTACGGCGCCCGGGTGACGGTGACCCCGGGTGGCGCCGAGCCCGGCTGGCACGCCCCGCCCGAGGTGCCGTGGCTGGCCGCGGCCCTGGAGGCGGCGTCGCAGGCCACGTTCGGGACGGCACCCCGGTCGCTCGGCGAAGGCGGCACGATCCCCTTCATGGGGATGCTCGGCCGCCAGTTCCCCGAGGCCCAGTTCATGATCACCGGCGTCGCCGGCCCCGGCACCAACGCCCACGGCCCGAACGAGTTCCTCCACCTCCCGACGGCCCGCCGGGTGACCGCGGCGGTCGCCCACGTCCTCGACGCCCACGCCCACCGCCCCGGGTAACCACCGTCATGCCGGGCACAGGTAGTGTCGGCGCCCATGGCAGGAGGAGGTCACGGAACCAAGGCCGTCGTGGCGGCGTTGCTGGCCAACGGCGGCATCGCCATCTCGAAGTTCGCGGGCGCCGCCATCACGGGATCCCCGTCGATGCTGGCCGAGGGCGTGCACTCGGTGGCCGACACCGGCAACCAGGCCCTGCTGCTCCTCGGCGGGAAGCGGGCGCAGCGGGCGGCGACCCCGGAGCACCCTTTCGGCTACGGCCGTGAGCGCTACTTCTGGTCGTTCGTGGTGGCGCTCATCCTGTTCAGCCTGGGCGGGATGTTCGCCCTGTACGAGGGCTACCACAAGATCAAGGAGCCCCACGAGATCGACTCGGCGGGCGTGGCGATCGGCATCCTGGCGGTCGCGATCCTCCTGGAGCTGCTCTCCTTCCGCACCGCCATCGTCGAGACCCACAAGGTCAAGTCCCGCGAGACCGGCTGGTGGACCTTCATCCGCCGCTCGAAGCAGCCAGAGCTCCCGGTCGTGCTGCTCGAAGACCTGGGCGCCCTCATCGGTCTGGTCATCGCGCTCAGCGCCATCGGCGTGTCGATCGTCACGGACAACGGCATCTACGACGGCATCGGCACCGCGACCATCGGCGTCCTGCTGGTGGTGATCGCCGCGATCCTGGCGGTCGAGATGAAGGGCCTCCTCATCGGCGAGTCGGCCACCGAGGCCGACCAGCAGGCCATCGCCGCCGCCATCGAGGTCGAGCCCAGCGTCCAGCGGCTGATCCACCTCCGCACCGAGCACATCGGCCCCGACGAGCTGCTGGTGGGCGCCAAGATCCAGCTGATCGACGGCCTCGACGTCAACGAGGTGGTCGAGATCGTCAACAACGTGGAGACCGCGGTGCGCCGCTCGGTGCCGGCCGCCCGGGTCATGTACCTGGAGCCCGACATCTTCCGCACGTCGATCCCCGACGAAGACCCCGACCCCGAGCCGGTCCCCACCGAGTAACCGGATGTCCGAGGCGGCGGACGACGAGCGATGTCAGGTCGAGGAGTGCGACGGCGTCCGCTTCGGCGGCCTCCCGGCATGCTTCGCCCACCTCGGCGACGAGGCCCGCACCGAGGCCCTCGCCCGGTTGCAACCGGGCGCCGACGTCGACCTGCGCCACACCGAGCTGACGAACGACCTGCTCCGGGAGCTGCTGCGCGCCGTCCGCAACGAGATCGGCTCCGCCAACTTCGAGGGTGCGACGTTCCCCGACGAGGTCGAGCTCACCGACGTCTCGTTCGCAGGACGGGCGAACTTCCGGACGACCCACTGGGGCCGGGCGGCCTTCCGCGACGCGGTCTTCAGTCGGTCCGCGGCCTTCGACGACGCCGTGTTCGACGGCTTCGCCCACTTCCGGGGCGCCCGCTTCGGGGAGGGCCACTTCTGGCGCTGCCAGTTCCACGACCACGCCTCGTTCGAGTCCGCGGTCTTCGAGGGCACTGCCGCCTTCGCCCACACCGAGTTCCATCGCGAGGCGCGGTTCAGCTCCATCCAGGTCGGCGGCCCGGTCGAGTCGCGGGAGATGACCTTCCACCAGGGCGCCGACTTCACCGGTGCCCTGTTCGAGCAGGCCGAGCGGTTCGGGCCGCTGCGGTCCCCCGCCACGGTCGCCTTCGACCAGGTCGTCTTCAGCCGTCCCGTCACCATCGACGCCGATGTCGACCAGCTGTCGTTCATCGGAGCCCGCTTCGCCGACACCGCGGTGTTGCGGCTGCAGGGCACGAGGGCGTGGCTCGACGGGGCGATCCTCCAGGGCCTGACGGCGGTCGTCAGCGCCGACATCTCGCAGCGCGACGACAGCGAGGGGGTGCCTCACACGATGCCCCTGCACGAGCGGGAGCAGTCGCTGGGCAGCGGGTCGGTCAGCTCGCTGCGCGGGGTCGACGCCGGCAAGGTCGTCCTGAGCGGCGTCGACCTGTCGCAGTGCCGCTTCCGGGGTGCCTACAACCTCGACAAGCTGCGCATCGAGGGACGCTGCCGGTT
>DATHJB010000070.1 GCA_035316325.1 Acidimicrobiales bacterium | reverse complement strand
TCCTCGGGGACGCCGGCGGCGATGTCGGCCTCCGTCCAGGCCTCGCCGCTGCGGCGCATGAAGTCCCTGCCCTCCGGGGTCGCCAGCAGCTCGGCCTCGTCGGCCTTCGGCTGTTCGGGGTTGGCGATGTACCAGTCGAGGCCCAGCAGCGTCAGGTCCCAGCCGATGCCGATCGCGCCGGTGCCGAACATCTTCATGTGCGGGTCATCGGGGTCGATGTGGGCGAGGTGCTCCAGACGGAGGCGGGTCTCGCCGTCGTCGGCCGGCTCAAGGTGGACGTCGACCCAGGTGACGGCCCCGCCGAACTCCCAGGTGACGGCCACGTGCCGGGGCGGCTTGCAGGCGAGGATCTCCCCGCCGGCGTTGCCCTCCAGCTGGTAGCGGCCGCCGAGCTGCAGGTCGCCCGAGATGGGCATGAACCAGCGTGGGATGCGCTCGGGGTCGGTGAGCGCATCCCACACGTCGTCCACGGGGGCGGGGTAGGTGCGCTCCAGGACCGCGAGGCGGGCGGGCTTGCCCTCGTGGTCCCGGTCGATCACCCGGCGGGTGACGGCACCGATGGTGGCGGCGATGTCGAACTCTGAATCCATGCCGCCAGTCTTATCAGCAGTGACTTATATAAGCAAGGACCGTTACGCTGCCTGGAGGGCGAAGGCCAGCACGTCGGACACGTCGTCGACCGGGTGGAAGGTGATGGCCTCCCGCACGGTGTCGGGCACGTCCTCCAGGTCGGCCTCGTTCCTGGCCGGCAGCATCACGTCGGTGAGGCCCGCACGATGCGCTGCCAGCACCTTCTGCTTGACGCCACCGATGGGCAGCACGTGGCCCTGCAGGGTGATCTCGCCGGTCATGCCGACCGTCGGCTTCACCTTGCGGCCGCTGAGCAGGCTCACCAGCGCGGTGGTCATGGTGATGCCGGCCGACGGGCCGTCCTTGGGCACCGCCCCGGCGGGGAAGTGCACGTGGAAGCGGCGTCCCTCCAGGGCGGCGGGATCGATGCCCAGCGCCTCCGCCCGCGAGCGGACGTAGGACAGGGCGATCTGCGCCGACTCCTTCATGACGTCGCCGAGCTGGCCGGTGACGGTCAGCCCCGACTCGCCGGGCATCGACGTGGCCTCGACGAACAGCACGTCGCCGCCCACACCGGTCACGGCCAGGCCCGTCGCCACGCCCGGCGAGGCGACCCGACCGGCCGTCTCGTCGTGGAAGCGGCGCCGGCCCAGCAGCTCGGGCACGTCGTCGACGTCGACGGCGATGGGTGTCGCAGCACCCGCCGCCACCTTCGTCGCCGCCTTTCGGAGCAGCTTGCCGAGCTGACGCTCGAGCGAGCGGACCCCGGCCTCACGGGTGTAGCCGGCGACGAGCTCGTGCAGCGCACCCGAGCTGATCGTGACCTCGCCGTCGCGCAGCCCGTTCTGGCCGAGCTGGCGGGACAGCAGGTGATCGCGGGCGATGGCGACCTTCTCGTCCTCGGTGTAGCCGTCGAGCCCGATGATCTCGAGCCGGTCCAGCAGGGGACCGGGGATCGAGTCGAGCACGTTGGCCGTGGCGATGAACACCACGTCGGACAGGTCGAGCTCGACCTCCAGGTAGTGGTCGCGGAAGGTGTGGTTCTGGGCGGGGTCGAGCACCTCGAGCAGGGCCGACGAGGGGTCGCCCCGCCAGTCGGCGCCGAGCTTGTCGACCTCGTCGAGCAGCACGACCGGGTTCATGGTCCCGGCCTCGCGGATGGCCCGCACCAGGCGCCCGGGCTGGGCACCCACGTAGGTGCGGCGGTGGCCGCGGATCTCGGCCTCGTCGCGCACGCCGCCCAGGGAGAGGCGCACGAACTTGCGGCCCAGGGCCCGGGCGACCGAGGCGCCGAGCGAGGTCTTGCCGACGCCCGGAGGCCCCACCAGGGCGATGATGGCGCCCGGCCGGCGGCCGCGGGTGACCAGTTCCTCGGTGACGGCGGCCTCGCCGTCCTCGGCGGCGCGCTCGGCCCGCAGCTTGCGGACGGCCAGGAACTCGACGATCCGCTCCTTCACCTCGTCGAGGCCGGTGTGGTCCTCGTCGAGGATGACGCGGGCATCGGTGACGTCGAGGTTGTCGTCGCTGCGCTCGGTCCACGGGATGCCGAGGACCGTGTCGAGCCAGTCACGGATCCAGCCGTGCTCGATGTTCTGCGCCGGGGTGCGCTCGAAGCGACCCAGCTCACGCTCGATCGCCTCGGCGGACGCCTCGGTGACGGCGCTCTGCTCGCGCAGCTCGGCCAGCCGGCTGCGATAGCCGTCGACCAGCTCCGACTCGTCGTCGTCCTCACCCAGCTCCTTGCGGATGGCCTGCATCTGCTGGCGCAGCAGGAACTCGCGCTGGGTCTTCTCCATGCCGTCGGTCACGTCCTTGCGGATGCGCTCGCTCAGCTCCAGCTCGGCCAGGGCGTCCTTGACCCAGCCCAGCACCAGCTCGACACGGGCCCGGACGTCGACGGTCTCCAGCAGCTCGACCTTGCTCTCGAAGCTCAGGTCGGGCCACCAACCGGCGAGGTCGGCGAGGGAGCCAGGGTCGTCGGCGCCGCGCAGCATCTCGGCCAGGCGAGGGCCGCCGAGCGACTCGAACAGCGCACGCAGCGCGGCCCGAAGCTCGGTGGTGAGCTCACGAGCCTGGTCGAGGGAGAGGGGGATCTCCTCGACCGGCTCGGCCTGGACCCAGAGTGCGGCGGTGTCGCCGACGATTCCCTGGCCGACCGTGGCCCGTGCCGTGGCGCGCACGACGAGGGCCTGGGTTCCACCGGGGAGCTTGCCCCGGTCTTCGATGGTGGCGATGGTGCCGATGCGGGCGTAGCGCCCGTCGGCGGTGCGGGGCACCAGCAGGAGCTGGGCACCGACCCGGTCGGCGGCGGCTGCCGCAGCCCGGGCCTCGGGCGTCTCCGCTGCGATGGTGAGCACCATGCCGGGGAGCGCGACGCCGCTCTGCAGCGGCATGAGCGGTAGGGCGGTGATCTCGACGTGTTCTGCCGACTCGGGCATGTTGTGCGCTCCTCAGCGGATGGTTCCTACTGGTGAAAGGGAACGCTAGAAGGGGATCGGGCATTCCCCAACGCACCAAACCTGAGTCATGCGTTGTCAAGGTCGCGCAAACTGCGTGTCTCGTGGTCGCTGGAGGGCCACGAGACACGCAATTTCGGAGGTCAGCCCGGGATCTGGCCCATCCGGCCGGCCTGGAAGTCGTCGAAGGCCTGCTGGAGCTCGGCCCGGGTGTTCATCACGAACGGGCCGTAGTGGGCCACCGGCTCCCGGATCGGGGTGCCGCCGAGGAAGACGACGTCGAGGTCGGGCGTCCGGCTCTCGGGCGGGTTCGCCGCGGCGGCGACGGTGATCGCGTCGCCGGGGCCGAATACGGCGAGCTGGCCGCTCTGGACGGGACGCTGCTCGGCGCCGACGGTGCCGGCCCCGGAGAGGACGTAGACCAGGGCGTTGAACGTCGGGTCCCAGGGGAGGCGCAGCCGGGCGCCGGCCGTCAGGGTGGCGTGGGCCATGGCGATCGGCGTCTGGGTGACGCCGGGGCCGGCCTGGCCACCGATCTCGCCGGCGATCACCCGCACGAGGGCGCCTCCGTCGGGTGAGGCCGCCAGCCGGACACCCTCCGCCCGGATGTCCTGGTAGGCGGGGGGCGTCCACTTCCTGGCGGCGGGCAGGTTCACCCACAGCTGCAGGCCGTGGAACAGACCGCCGCTGACCACCAGCTCCTCGGGTGGCGCCTCGATGTGGAGGAGCCCCGACCCGGCGGTCATCCACTGGGTGTCGCCGTTGGTGATGAGGCCGCCGCCGCCGGTGGAGTCCTGGTGGCGGAAGGCGCCGTCGATCATGTAGGTGACGGTCTCGAAGCCCCGGTGCGGGTGCCAGGGCGTGCCCTTGGGCTCGCCCGGCGCGTACTCCACCTCGCCCATCTGGTCGAGGTGGATGAAGGGGTCCAGCTTGGCCAGCTCCACGCCGGCGAACGCGCGCCGCACCGGGAAGCCCTCGCCCTCGAGGCCGGAGGGGGCGGTGGTCACCGACACGACGGGCCGGTCGACCGCTACGGCGGGGTCGGGCTCGGCGATGGAGGGGAGGGTGAGGATGTCGTCGACGGTGACTGCGGGCATTGCGCGTCTCCTGGTGCTGGGCCGGACGCTTCGCTCGGAAGCTCCTCAACCCAACGATAGTTGCGCCCGCAATTTATGCCTTCGCCAGGGCTTCCCCGGCTGCGGCCGATTCGACTCCTCGCTCTGCGGCGGCCGGCGCCACGTCGGCTTCGGCGGTGTCCGTGTCCCCGTCGTCGCCACCGTGTCCCTCGCGATGGCGGCGTCGGCGGATCTCCTGCAGCGCCGCGTCCAGCGCCACCGCCGCCAGCAGCACCAGCGCCACCTCCGCCAGGGCCCGGTAGCGGGTCTGCCCGATCGACATGCCGGCGGCGATCGCCACCAGCGCCACGAAGGCGAGCTGCGGGAACAACGGCACCTTGCGCTGTCGCAGCACCACCGCCCCCGCGATCGCCAGCAGGCTCAGGCCCCAGTACATGTACAGGCCCGGGCGCGAGACGGTGGTGGTCGGCCCGCCGAGGGAGTCGAACTTCAGCTGGAAGGACGGCTGGTAGAAGCCCCAGGTGCGGCCCTCGCGGGCCAGGATCACGACCGGCAGCCGCCCCCGGTGCTCGCTCATGTAGTCGAAGGCCATCTCCTGCAGGGCGACGTCACGGCTCGACGCGTCGCCCTCGTCGGCGACCTCGCCGGTGGCGTCGCCGAGGCACTCGAAGCTCCAGAAGCCGAGGAACCGCTCGTCGTAGTAGGCGGGGTCGCAGTTGGCGGCGACCAGCGTCTGGCCCAGGTTCGTGGTGAGGATCACCGGTTCGTCGAAGCGCGCCGTGTTGTAGGCGGCCCACGGGAGGATCTGCAGCACCACCACCCCGACGGCGACGGCGAACCAGCGCAGCCGGCTGGCCAGCGGCACCGTGCGCTGCAGCGCGATCGCCGGCAGCGCCAGCAGGCCCAGCAGCAGCCCCGACTCGGGCCGCGTCATGGTGAGCAGGCCGATGAACAGCCCCATCGCGGCCGCGCCCCGCAGGCTGGGGCGCTGCCAGAACCCGTAGGCCGTGTAGATGCACAGGGTCCCCAGCAGGATGGCGAGGGTCTCGCACTGGAGCAGGCGCTCGTACATCCAGAGGTTCGGGTAGACGGCCGCGATCGCCGCGGCGATCAACCCGACGCGGCGGCCGGCGATGCGGCGGCCGGTGAGGCCGACCGCGGCGACCGTCGCGGTGCCGATCAGCGCGGCGAAGACCTGGAAGTAGACCTTGTTCTGGAAGCCGAGCAGCGCCGGCCCCGCGAGGAGGGTGGTCCAGGCGGGCGGGTGGTCGGCGGACGCCGAGACGCTCGGGTCCAGGGTGAAGGGGAGCATGAACCCCGACACGAAGCCGTGGCCGTCGACCAGGGCCAGCGCCGAGATGTAGTAGCCGTCGCCGTCGCCACCGACGAAGTCCCCCGATTGCACCACCACGTACACGACGCGGAACAGGCCGGCAGCCAGCACGACGGCCGCCAACGCCCAGTCCTCACGGTCGCGGCTCCCCAGCCACCTTCGCACCTGTCTCACCTGGAGGAAGCTCCAGTCCACCTCAGTCCCCGGCAACAGCGGACGAGACTGTAGCGGCATCCGACCGTCGCCATCAGGACACTGCGAGTAACGTGGGCGCCGGCCAGGCATGGGGACCTGGGAATCCGTACTGGGGGCGGCATGGGGGCCAAGGCGATCGGATCGGTATCGGTGGTGTTGCCGTGCCTCGACGAGGCCGAGTCGGTCGGTCGGTGCGTCGCCGCGGCGCTCGAGGGCCTGGCGGCGGCAGGTGTCGACGGCGAGGTCGTGGTGGTCGACAACGGCTCCTCCGACGGTTCGCCGCAGCTCGCGGCCGATGCCGGGGCCCGGATCGTGCACGAGACGCGGCGGGGCTACGGCTCTGCGCTCCGGGCCGGGTTCGCGGCGGCGAACGGCGACGTGGTGATCATGGCCGACGCCGATCTGACCTACGACTTCGCCAAGATCCCGGAGCTCCTGGCGCCGATCGAGGCGGGGGAGGCCGACCTGGTGCTCGGCTCCCGGCTGGGCTCGGCGACGCGGGAGACCATGCCGTTCCTGCACCGCTTCGTGGGCACCCCGGCGATCACGTTCCTCACCGCCCGGGCCTGCGGGCGTCGGGTCGTGAAGGACAGCCAGTCCGGCTACCGGGCCTTCCGTCGCGACGCCGTCCAGGCGTTGGAGCTGCAGTCGACGGGGATGGAGCTGGCCAGCGAGATGCTCATCCGCGCCGCCCGGGGCGGGCTGCGGATCACCGAGGTCGAGACCGGCTACGGCCCCCGGGTGGGGGAGTCGAAGCTGTCGACGTTCCGCGACGGCTGGCGGCACCTGCAGCTGATCCTGCTCATGGCCCCCGACCTGCTGCTCGTCGGTCCGGGCGCTGCCGTCTGCGCACTTGGTGCCCTGCTGCTGGGGGGCAGCTTCGCGTTCCCGGAGGGCGTCGACGTGGGCTCGTTGCGCTGGCAGCCGGTGTTCTTCTCCGGCATTGCCCTGGTCGTCGGCCTGCAGGCCGTGCTCGCCGGCGCCGTGCTGGCCCACCACTCGACGATCGCGGTGCCCGGCGCCCAACGCCGCTTCGCCTGGGTCGGCCGACCCGACCTCCCTGTCCGGGCCCTCGCCACCGGCGTCGCCATGGCGCTCGCCGGGTTCGCCCTCAACGTCGTGCTGTTGGTGCGCTGGCTCGGCGGCAACGAGGCGCCGACGGGACGGGGCTACGGCCTGGCCGCGCTGTCGCAGTCGCTGATCATCCTGGGGGGCACCGTCGCCAGCTTCGGAGTGGTGACCCGCTTCCTCACGTCGCGGCGGGGCCTACTGCCAGCCGGGTCACGACGTGCAGGCGCCGATCGAACAGCCACGTCGCCGGCGGCGGATAGAGCCCCAGACCTGTCTGCCACGCCTTGACGCTGAGGCCCACCTCGGCGAACGCCTGGTCCCAACGGGAGCGGCGCCAGTAGTTGTAGGGCAGGACGACGCCGTGGTGGGCGTTGCCGACCCAGTCCATGAGCCGCAGCGTGGGTCGGGCCAGGAACCCGTCGGCCAGGTGGTCCTTGAGGACGACGTGGCCGGCCGCCACCCGGGCGGCCTCGCGCAGCAACACGGTGGCGTCGTCGGTGTGGTGGAGCACGTCGACGAACATGACGGCGTCGAAGCTGTCGTCGTCGTAGGGGATGCGCACGCCGTCGAACTCGGTGACCGGGATGTGCGTCTCGGGTCGCACCAGCACGTCGATGCCGACGATCTCCACGTCGGGCCGGATGTCCATCACGGCCCGGGCGATCGAGCCGTCGCCGCAGCCCACGTCGAGCACCCGCGTCGGCGGCGCCTCGGCCTCCGGCAGCAGCTCGGCGATCTCCCGGGCGAGCACCTGCACCCGTCGTCCGAACACCAACCCCGAATGCGCCCGCCCGATCACGCTCATGCCAGGTGACGCTACTTTGCCGTGATGGGACGATGGAGCCTGGACGACATGCCCGACCAGTCGGGCCGCACGGTGCTGGTCACCGGGGCCAACAGCGGGTTGGGGGTGCGCAGCGCCGAGGCCTTCGCCGCCAAGGGGGCGCACGTGCTGATGGCATGCCGCAACGAGGCCAAGGCGGAGATCGCCCGGCGTGACGTCGCCGCGGTGGCGACGGGGCCGGAGCCGACCGTCGTCCGCCTCGACCTGTCGGACCTGGCCTCGGTGCGCAAGGCCGCCGACGAGGTGGCGGTCTCCGTCGACCGGCTCGACGTGCTGCTCAACAACGCCGGGGTGATGGCGATCCCGCGGGCCACGACGACCGACGGCTTCGAGATGCAGTTCGGCACCAACCACCTGGGCCACTTCGCCCTCACGGGGCTGCTGCTGCCGGTGCTGCGCAAGGCCGAGGCGCCGCGGGTGGTCACCACGTCGTCGAACGGCCACAAGGTCGGTCGCATGGACTGGGACGACCTGCAGGGCGAGCGGCGCTACGGCAAGTGGCGGGCCTACTCGCAGTCGAAGCTCGCCAACCTGCTGTTCGCCTACGAGCTCGACCGCCGGGCCACCGACGCCGGGCTCGACCTGCTCTCGGCCGGGGCCCACCCCGGCTACTCCCGGACCCACCTCACCGACCGCGACGGCGCTCGCGTGTGGGGGATGGCCGTGGCGATCGGCAACCGGCTGTTCTCCCAGAGCGACGCCGCCGGGGCCTGGCCCCAGCTGTACGCGGCCACGATGCCCGACGTGAAGGGCGGCGACTACTACGGCCCCGACGGCTTCCAGGAGATGAAGGGCTCGCCCCGCATCGCCCCGACCACGGCCCGCGCCCGCGACGAGGCAGCTGCAGCGGGCCTGTGGCAGCTCTCCGAACGCCTCACCGGCGTGACCTACGACTTCTGACCGAAACTGCGTGGCAGGTGGCCCTCCTACGACCCCGAGCCACGCAATTTCGGGTCACACCGGGAGGTCGCCGGTGGCGGTCCGGGTCGACCCGTGGTCCTTGTAGGCGGCGATGGTCCGCTGGGCGATGCGCATCTGGTGCACCTCGTCCGCCCCGTCGGCGAAGCGGGCCCAGCGGGCGTGCTGGTACATCGACGCCAGGGGAGTGTCGGTCGAGTAGCCGAGGGCGCCGTGCACCTGGATCGACCGGTCGATGATCCGGCCCAGGGCGTTGGCCACGAAGTGCTTGGCCATCGACACCTCGGACTTGAAGTCGAGGCCGCCGTCGATCCGGTAGGCGGCGTGCAGCACCATGAGCTTCGCCTGGTACAGCTCCATGGTGGAGTCGGCGATCATCCACTGGATGCCCTGCTTCTCGGCCAGCAGCGAGCCGTGGGCGAAGCGGTTGAGCGACCGGTCGACCATCATGTCGAGCGCCATCTCGGCCTGGGCTATCCAGCGCATGCAATGCGCCAGCCGGGCCGGCCCCAGGCGGTACTGGCCCAGCATGTGGCCCTGGCCGCGGCCGCCGAGCATGGCCGAGTCGGGCACCCGCAGGTCCTCGATGAGGATCTCGGAGTGGCCGGTCGAGCCGTGCATGGTCTCGATCTGGCGCACCTCGGTCCAGCCGTCGGACGGGATGTCGACGATGAACGCCGTGTTGGCCGCCTGCGGCAGGTCGGGATCGTCCTCGGTGCGCGCCAGGAGGATGGCGAACTGGGCGCGGTGGGCGTTGGAGATGAACCACTTGTGCCCGTTGATCACCCACTCGTCGCCGTCCTGGTAGGCGTTCGTGCGGATGAGCGTCGGGTCGGAGCCGGCCACCTCGGGCTCGGTCATGGCGAAGCAGCTCATCGCCTTGCCCTCGCACAGCGGCCGGAGGTACTTCTCCTTCTGCTCGTCGGTGGCCCAGTGGAGCAGCGTGTGCATGTTGCCCTCGTCGGGCGCCATGCAGTTGAGCACGAACGGCCCGAAGCTCGACTTGGCCGCCTCGGCCTGGACCATCGCCAGCTCGACGTGTCCGAGCCCCATGCCGCCCCACTCCTTCGGCATGTGCGGGAGCCACAGGCCGGCCTTCTGGGCCTCGCCCCGCATGGCGAAGAGCGTCTGGATGTAGTCCATCCGGGACTCGACCCGGTCGAGCCCGCCGATCTTCTCCTCGCCGGGCTTGACCACGTCGTCGATGAACTCCCGGACCCGCAGGCGGATGGCCTCGAGCTCG
The DNA here is from genome assembly GCA_035316325.1 of Acidimicrobiales bacterium. NCBI lineage: Bacteria > Bacillati > Actinomycetota > Acidimicrobiia > Acidimicrobiales > Acidimicrobiales bacterium. The sequence continues at coordinate 22,178 of DATHJB010000070.1, read as the reverse complement.
GGCGTGAGGGTGAAGTCGATGCTCATGACGCAACTCCGATGAGTGAACGGGCCCGGGCGAACAGCCCGAGGGTGATGGCGTGCAGCAGGTCGCCGGTCGGCTTGGGGGCCTTGCCGCCGCAGGCGCGGGCGTGGGTGCCCTCGAGGACGATGCCGAGCTTGAAGCAGGCCAGCACCGTGTACCAGGTGATGGCCGAGACGTCGCGGGTCGAGCGCTCGGCGTAGCGGGCGACCAGCTCGTCGCGGGTGGGCAGGCCGGTGCTGCCGCCGATCGCCCCGGTGACGACCGAGGCCATGGCGTCGTCGTCGCCGAGGGGCTGGGGCCAGGTGGCGAGCAGCCAGCCGAGGTCGAGCAGCGGGTCGCCGATGGTGCACATCTCCCAGTCGACGATGGCGGCGAGGCGGGGCCCGTCGGGGGCGAACATCACGTTGGCCAGGTGGTAGTCGCCGTGCATGATCCCCGGCTGCCAGGTGGTGGGCCGGTTGGCGTCGAGCCAGGCGGCGACCTCGTCGAGGCCGGGGATCTCCGGCCCTGGGTAGCCCTCGATCTGGCCGTACGACTCGAGCTCGCCCTGCCAGCGGGGGACCTGGCGCTCGAGGAAGCCCTCGGGCTTGCCGAAGTCGGCGAGGCCGACGGCCACGTGGTCGACCGCTCCCAGGCGGGCGGCGGCGTCGGCGGTCTGGAGGCCCATCTCGTGGCGGATCTCCGGGTCGCCGGCGTGGAGCGGGGGGAGGCCGACGGTGGCGTTGAAGCCGTCGATGGGCTCCATCAGGTAGAAGACGGCGCCGTTCATCAGGGTCTCGTCGGTGCAGCCGGCGACGAACCGGGGGTGGGGGACGTCGCTGACGGCGAGCGCGGCGAGCACCCGCTGCTCACGCCGCATGACCTCGTTGCTGGCCTTGCGCAGGTGCTTGGGCCCGCGGCGCAGCACGTAGGACTCGCCGCCCCGGGTGAACCGGAGCAGCACGTTCTGCGTGCCGCCGCCCAGCGCCTCGACGTGCTCGATCGGGCCGGGCGGCAGGCCCCGCTCGTCCATCCAGCCGGCAAGGACGTCGAGGTCGACGACCTCAGGTTCCACGGGTTGATTCGACTGCATGAGAGCCTGATCTTTGCGCATGGTCAGGCACCATGCCGAAATCGGTGGGGCTACCCCGGGGTCGGGTCGGCGTCGCCGATCTCGAGCAGCGACGTGATGCCGTGGTCGCGGCCGGCCGTGTAGCCGCCGTCGACCGTCAGCGCCGCGCCCGACACGAACGAGGCGTCGGGGGAGATGAGGAACAGCGCCGCCGCGGCGACCTCCTCGGGCTCGCCGAAGCGCTGGAGGGCGTGGGCCTCGCGGTAGCTGGTGCCGGTGTCGCGCAGGCCCGGCGCCGAGAACGCGGCCTCGGACATGGGGCTGTTGATCACCCCCGGGCACACGGCGTTGCTGCGGATGCCCATCCGCCCGTACTCGACCGCGAGGGTGCGGCACAGGGCCACGATCCCGCTGGTCGCGGCGCCGAAGGGCCCGCCGCCCGACGCCGCCTCCAGGGCCGACACGCTGGCGACGGCACAGATGGCGCCGCGCTCGCCGTCGATGCGGTCCTGGCTCAGCATCTGGGCCAGGGCCGCCTTGGCCACCACGAAGGTGCCGGTGAGGTTGATGGCGATCACCCGCTCCCACTCCTGCCGGTCGAGCAGGTGCATGACGCCGCCACCGGCGACCCCGGCGGCGTGGACGACGCCGTCGAGCCGCCCGCCCACCTCGACCGCGGCGGACACGGCCTCGACGGCGGCGTCCTCCTCGCGGACGTCGGTCTGCACGAAGAGGTAGCGGTCCCGGGGGAGCTGGAGCGTCTCGTCGACGTCGGGCGGAACGCTCACGTCGGCGGCGACGACGGTGGCTCCCTCCTCGAGCAGGCGCTCAGCCGCGGCCTTGCCGATGCCCGACGACGCTCCGGTGACGAGCACGGTCTTATCCGCAAACCGCTCCCGATACCACTCCATGTGGCGAGACCTCTTCCCTTTGTGTGAACAAGGTGATACATTATGTTCAATCGTTCCATCGTGCATGAATTGCATGCCGATCGAACGCCGATCCGATGCGCGAAACGCCAGATCGCATCCTCGAAGCTGCCGAGCGTTGCATGAACCGCTACGGATCTGCCGTCTCGATGGGCGATGTCGCCAGCGAGGCGGGGTTGTCCCGGGGCTCCGTGTACCGCCACTTCGGCGACCGGGATGCGCTGGTCACGGCGGTTCTTGCCCGCACCGTCGACCAGTTCCTCGCCTCGGCCGCGGCCCGGGTCGACCGCCGCCGGACCCTCTCCGGACAGTTCGCGGAGGCGATCACCCTGGTCGCGAACCGCGCGCGTGACGTCGACGCGGAGAGTGGGGGCGCCCCGGTGTCGGCCCGTCGTGACACGCCGCTGGCGCTGGTGCTGGTGCGCGACACCTCGTCGATGGCGCCGCGCTGGATGGAGTTCTGGGCCCAGCGGCTCGACGCTGCCAAGGCCCGGGGCGAGGTGCGCGCCGATCTCGACGGCCGCGTGGCCGCTGAGTGGCTGGCGCGGATGCTGTTGTCCTTCGCGGTCGCTCCCGAGGTCGAGGTCGATCCCGACGATCACAGGGCGGTGCGGCGGTTCGTCGATCACCACCTGTTGCAGGGGCTCGCAGCCTGACCTCGACAAGCCCTTGCGCCCGTGACCGGGTGCTATGTTCCCTATCGGAATACCTCCTACCGCGCCCCCTGAGGAGCCTGGCATGGCACGTCTCCGCACCTACGATCCGGGCGTCCCCTCCTGGGTCGATGTCATGTGCCACGACACGGCGAAGGCGGCAACGTTCTACCGCGGGCTCTTCGGTTGGGAGGCAGTCTCGCAGGGTCCGACCGAGGTGACGGGCGGATACGCGATCTTCCAGCTCGACGGCCACGACGTCGCCGGCATCGGCCCCGGCGAGCAGCCCGGGTGGACCACCTACATCACGGTGGCCGATGTGGAGAAGACCGCCGCCCTGGCCGCCGAGCACGGGGCGAAGGTGCTCACCGAGCCGCGGACGGTGCCGTCGCCGCTGACCCTCACCGACGCCGGCCGGATGGCGCTGCTCGCCGACCCCGAGGGCGCGGTGTTCGGCGTCTGGCAGCCGGCCGACCACACCGGCGCCGACGTGACGGGGGAGCCCGGCAGCCTCCGCTGGAGCGAGCTGGGCGTCCGCGACGTCGAGCAGGCCAAGGCGTTCTACGGCGCGCTCTTCGGCTGGGAGGGCGAGACCCACCCCTTCGCCGACGACACGTCCACCTACACCGAGTTCTCCCTGCCGGGGAACGACACGAAGGTCGCCGGCATGGTGCAGATGAACGAGCAGTGGCCCGAGGAGATCCCGGCCCACTGGATGGTGTACATCGCCGTGGCCGACGCCGACGCCGCGGCGGCGCAGGTCGTCGAGCTCGGCGGCACCGTGTCGGTCGAGCCGTTCGACCTGCCGAACGTGGGCCGCATCGCGGTGGTCAACGACGTCGACGGCTCGGTGTTCTCGGTGATGGCGCCCGTCTGACGGCACACTGGGGCGGTGCGCGCCCGACCGGTCCTCCTCTACGACGGCGACTGCGCGTTCTGCTCCACCTGCGCCCGGTTCATCGAGCGCCGGATCCCCACGTCGGCCGAGGTGCTCGCCTGGCAGCTGACCGATCTCGGGGCGCTCGGCATCGAGCCCGAGACGGCCGAGGCGGCGGTGCAGTGGGTCGACGTCGACGGCACCGTTGCCGCCGGATCTGACGCCGTCGCCCGGCTGCTCGTCGACGCAGGGTCGTTCTGGCGGCCGTTCGGCCTGCTCATCTCGGTGCCGCCGGGCCGGTGGCTGGCGGGTCCGGTGTACCGCCTCGTGGCCCGGAATCGCCATCGACTCCCTGGTGGGACGGCTGCGTGCGCTCTCCCGTCGGCCCGTCGCGACGCCTCGGAACGCACGGACCGTACGGATACGCGCGGAGCGTCAGCCATTCGGCCATGAATTTCGATAGCGTCTAGGTGGAGGGCGGCGTGATCGAGAGGGAATCTCAGGCGGGATGAACGGGTGTGCGCGATAAACGGCACATCCACCTCACGGGGCGTGTTCTCTACGGGTACATTCCGCGCGGCGAGCGGTGGGTAGGAGGTTTCATCGGTGGGCTACGAGCGGGAACACACGCCGGGCACGCCGTCATGGGTCGACCTGACCAGTCCGGATCTGGTCACATCGGCCCGTTTTTACGGCGGATTGTTCGGATGGGATACGGCCATACGTGGCCCGGCGGAGTTGACAGGCGGCTATCTGGCGTTCCAGTCAGACGAGAGCGACGTGGCGGGCCTCGTCCGGCATCAGGGAGACGAGCCACCGTCGTGGACGACGTACTTCGCGGTCCACGACGCGGACGAGATCGAGGCGGTGGTGGTGAGCAACGGTGGCGCGACGCTCGTGCCGCCCGTCGACGTGCCCGACATCGGGCGGATCGCGCTGTTCATCGACCCTCCGGGTGCGGTGTTCGGCGTGTGGCAGGCGGGTGAGCTGCGCGGTGCGGAGCTCACCGAGGCGCCGGGCGCGATGTGCTGGAACCAGCTGGCATCGCGCCACATCGAGAGCGCGAAGCGGTTCTACGGGGCGGTGTTCGGCTGGGTCGGGGCGACCACGCCGTACGAGACCTCGTCGTACACGGCGTTCCGGCTCGACGGGAGCGACGTGGCCGGCATGGTCGAGATGGACCGCAGCTGGCCGCGCGACCTGCCGTCGCACTGGATGACCTACTTCGGCGTCGAGAACTGCGACGTCACCGTGGAGCGGGCGGTGGAGCTGGGCGGGGCCGTGGCGGTCGAGCCCTTCGACATGCCCAAGGTCGGTCGCACGGCGGTGCTGGGCGACCCGCACGGGGCGGTGTTCTCGATCCTGGCGGTCGACGCCGAGACCGCAGCGACGGCAGCGACCGCCCGCACCGAAGAGCGCACCGTCGAGGACGACGAGCCGAAGCTCTCGCCGGACGTGGACGACGAGCTCTTCCCCTTCACCCGGGTCGACGCTGTCCGCGGCTCCGGCAGCAAGTCGGCCACCGGCTAGGCCGGGTCAACCGAGGTCAACCGAAGAGCGCGGTCGCGAGCTCTGTCGCGGCGCCGTCGCCGTCGGCGGCGCCGGCCGCCAGTTGTTCGGCGACGAGGGCCAGGAGGTGGCGGCGGACCAGACGGGCTGCCAGCTCGGGGTCGAATTCGCGGGCCCGTAGCTCGGGGAAGCCGTGCTCGAGCCAGGTCACCAGGCCGACGTCGAGGGCGGCGATCAGGTTGCGGGCCGACATCTGGGCGGCCGCGTCGCCCCGGAGGCCCTCGCCGAGGATCAGCCGCAACACGGACTGCTCGTCGAGCGTGCCCGACCACAGCCAGCGCAGCAGCTCGGCCAGTCGTTCCCCGGGTGGCCGGTCGAGGTCGAGCGGTGGCGCCTCGTTGGCCATCCGCTCGCCGTAGCGCCGCTCCTCGATGACCGCCCGCAGCACGTCGGCCTTCGAGGGGAAGTAGTGGTAGATCGTGGCGACGTTGAGCCCGGAGGCGTCGGCCAGCTGTCGCATCGACGTGCCCGCTGCGCCCCGCTCGCTCATCAGCCCCAACGCGCTGTCGAGGATGCGGGCCCGGGCGCCCGGCGGTGTCGGCGCGATCGCTTCGGTTGCGGTCACCGGGTCACACCCGTTGGCTCTCGGGCGTGAACACCGCGGGGAGCGTGTCGATCGACAGGACCAGCGACGAGTCGCCGCGCGACAGCGTCGACGGGTCGGCCGCCCGGATGTCGGCCAGCCGCTTGAACAGCTCCTCGAACACCACCCGCACCTCGTTGCGGGCCAGGTTGGCGCCCAGGCAGTAGTGGGTGCCGATGCCGAAGGCCAGGTGGGGGTTGGGGTCGCGGTCGAGGATCAGCCGGTCGGGCTCGTCGAACACGTCCTCGTCGCGGTTGGCCGACTGGTAGAGCATGAACACCCGCTCGCCGGCCTTGAGGTCGACGCCCTGGTAGGTGTGGTCCTCGGTGACCGTGCGGATGAACGACAGCACCGGGCTCACGAAACGGATGAGCTCGTCGACGGCCAGGTCGGACAGCTCCGGGTGGGCGGCGAGGCGGTCGCGCTCGGCGGGGAACTGGCTCAGCGCCCGCAGGCCGCCGGAGATGGCGTTGCGGGTGGTCTCGTTGCCGGCGACGACCAGCAGGATGAGGAACATCAGCAGGTCGTCGCTGGTCATCTGCTGGTCGGCGAAGGCCGCGAGCTCCTCGGGGGTGCCGGTGGTGCCGTCGGAGCGGGACAGCGCCCCTTCGTCGTAGGCGTGGGTGAGGATGCCGATGATGTCGTCGGTGGAGCCGTCCTGGCGGCGCTGCTCGATCAGCTCGAGGCAGAGCATGGCGAACTCGCCACCGGCCTCCGCGGCCTTCACGAGCACCGGGTCCTCGGGGTCGGTGTGGCCGTCGCCCGCCATCATGGCGTCGCTCCAGCGGTAGAGGTCGAGGCGCTGCTCGGGGTCGAGGCCCATCAGCTCGGCGATCACGATGAGCGGCACGTGAATGGCGACGTCCTCCACGAAGTCGCACTCGCCCCGCTCGGCGATGTCGTCGATGATCTGGTTCGTCAGCTCGCGCATGTGCTCCGTGAGCTTGCGCACGACCCGGGGCGTGAAGCCCTTGTTGATCAAGCGGCGTTGGCGGGTGTGCTCGGGGTCGTCCATCGAGATGATCGACATGGGCGCCGCCACCTTGGGCCGCACGCCCTGGGCTGCCGAGTAGATCTCCTGGTGGCGGCTGATGTGGCTGACGTCCTCGTGCTTGGAGATGATCCACAGCTCGTTGGTCGCATCCCACCAGACGGGGGCGTTGTTGCGGAGCCAGCGGTAGCCCTCCCACGGGTCGTCGTAGAAGCGCGGGTCGAGCACGTCGATCGGGAACGGGGGTGCGGGCGCGTGTCCGAGAGCCATGGTCCCACTCTGCCAAACGAACGTTTGATGGACAAGGGGTCGTTCGTCGGGGCCTGTGCCACACTGCGAGATGTGACGGGTCGTCAGAACATCCTGTTCGTGCTGTCCGACCAGGAACGGTCCTGGGACTGGCTGCCGCCGACGGTGCGCCTGCCGTGGCGCGAGCGGCTGCGGGCCGAGGGCCTGACGCTCGACAACCACTGGACCCACTCGGCGCCCTGCTCACCCTCCCGGACGACGATCCAGACGGGCCTGCACGTGCCCCAGCACGGCGTCGCCGACAACACGATCTTCCCCTGGCACCACGGGCTCGACCTGGCGGTGCCGACGGTCGGCTCGGCGTTGCGCGACGGCGGCTACCGGTCGAGCTACATCGGCAAGTGGCACGTGTCGTACGGCCCGCAGCCGCCGATGGAGGCCTACGGCTACAGCGACTGGGAGGGCAACGACCAGCACTTCATGGGTTGGGCCGGTACCGGCGTCTACTTCGACCCGCGCATCGCCGACAACGCCGCCCACTGGCTGCGGACCAACGCCGTGGGCGGCGACCAGCCGTGGTTCCTCACGGTGGCGCTGGTCAACCCGCACGACGTGATGTGGTTCCCGATCGACCAGCCTGGCTACCGGGCCGACCACCCCGACGAGCTGCGCATGGTGCGGGAGATGCTGGCCGCGTCCGAGTGGAAGGACGGCGACCTGGTGCCCGCCTTCGAGGACGACTACCCCGAGGTGGTCGCCTCGCTGCCGGAATCGTTCGACGACGACCTGATCTCCAAGCCCGCCTGCCAGCGGCAGTGGCGTTGGGACCAGCAGCACGGGCTCTGGGGGCACATCGACCCCGCGGACCCGGCCGCGTGGCGGCGTCACCTCGACTACTACGTGCGGCTCCACGAGCTGGCCGACGAGTCGCTGGGCACCGTGCTGTCGGCGCTAGAGGACTCGGGGGCGTGGGACGACACGATCGTCGTGTTCTCGTCGGACCACGGCGACATGTGCGGGTCGCACGGGCTCCGGTCGAAGGGACCGTTCGTCTACGACGAGATCATGAAGGTGCCGGCCGTGGTGAAGGCGCCGGGGATGACCCAGGCGGGTGCCGTGTCGTCGTCGCTGACCTCACACGTCGACCTGGCCCGCACGATCTGCGGGCTGGCGGGCGTCGAGGCGCCGCCGTCGATGCGGGGCGTCGACCTGGGACCGGTGCTGGCGGATCCCGCGGGGTCCGTACGGGACCAGGTGCTGTTCTGCCACGCCACCGCCCACACGTCGAACATCCGGGCCACCCGCTGGGCCATCCGTGGCTCGTTCGACGGGCGCTACAAGTACGCCCGCTACTTCGGGGTGGGCGGCGGGCTGCCCAACGACGACTTCTCCGGGAAGCCGACGCCGATGCTCTACGGCCCCGACGCCGCCTTCGAGGACCAGGAACACGAGCTCTACGACCTCCAGGAGGACCCGCACGAGCTGGTCAACCTGGCCCACGACCGTGGCCGCCGTCCCGAGCTGCGCCGGCGCTTCGACGAGCTGCTGGCGCTGGAGGCCGTCGAGTTCGGCTAGCCCCCGAGACGAAACCTCGACAGAACTGGTCGCTATGGCGCCGTCTGTGTCGAAGTTTCGGTCCGGCTAGCGGTGCTGGAAGGCGCCGGAGAGGTCGGTCGTGCTGAACGCCGGGTCGACCGGGGCGCCGACGGCATAGCGGTACAGCGCCGCCTTGAACACCGCCGAGAGGGCCGACGTCGTCGCCATCACCAGGGCGATCCACGCCACCGCGGCGATGATCCCGACGGCCTGCAGCACCACCATGCCGGTGGCCACCAGGAGCCCGCCGATCAGGAACGCCGGCAGGGCCAGCAGGAACCCGAGGAGCCCGAGGCCGAAGCTGAAGGCGACCTGCTCGCCCCACGTGGCCTTCAGCAGCTGCGACGAGCGCTTGAAGGCATCGATGGCGCCGAGGTTCTCGAACACGATCACCGGCAGGGCCAGGAACGACAGGACGCTGAACGCCACGCTGCCCAGCCAGCTGACGATGCGGCCGAGGAGGCCGAGGCGCTCCTCGATGATGTCGAGGACGATCGCCACGACGGTGGCGAGCACCGCCCACTCCAGGATGCGCCCGGTGCGCGTCCGGGCGACGGCGAACGCCGAACCGACCGTGGGGTCGCCGCCGTCCATGCGCTGGGCGGCGCCGGCGACCACCGTTGCCTGCCCGATGGCGAAGACCCACGTGGCGGCGACGAGGCCGAGGGCGCCGAACACGTACAGCGCCCAGCTGCCGCTGCTGTCGTCGCCGGTGCCGCCCAGCAGCGCCCCGGGGCTGAGCACCACGAGGAACGCCACCACGGCGACGATCCCCGCCACGATCGGCACGAGGACCAGCTCCCGGTCGTGCGACAGCACCTGCCACGAGGCCTTGGACAGACGCCACGCGTTCGACAAGCGGTTCATGGCCGGAGCCTACGCAGGGTGACGAACTTGCCACCGTCACCTGTGGCGGGGCGATGACTCTTGGCCCGTACGGTCGTCACATACCGGAGGCGGGAACTATCAAGGCCACAGAGCGAGGAGCAGACCATGACTGCCACCCACGAGAACCACCAGCCGGCGGCCGTTCCGCCGATCGTCGACCGGGAGACCTGGCATGCCTCCCGCGACGAGCTGCTGGTGCGGGAGAAGGAGCACATGCGGGCGGGCGATGCGATCGCCGCGGCCCGCCGTCGGCTCCCGATGACGGAGGTCGACGCGTCCACCACCGTGGTCGGCCCGGACGGGCACCGCACCTTGCTCGACCTCTTCGAGGGCCGCGAGGAGCTGGTGGTGTACCGGCACATGTGGTTCCCGGGCGAACCGTTCGAGAACCAGTGCGAGGGCTGCACCATGACCTACTGGGCCACGCAGAACTTCTCGGCGTACCTGAGCGCGCGTGGCGTCTCGTTCGCCGTGTTCGCGGAGGGGCGGTACGCCGAGCTCGCGCGGTTCGTCGAGTTCATGGGTTACCCGCGGCACTGGTACTCCACGGTCGACGTCGAAGACGACCTCGTCCGGGGCGACGGGTACGGCGCCTGGACGTGCTGGCTGCGCCAGGGCGACCGGGTCTTCCTCACCAACACGGTGACCGGCCGAGGCTTGGAGGTCTCGATGACGGCGCTGGCCCTGCTCGACCTGACGGCACGGGGCCGCCTGGAGGCCTGGCAGGACTACCCCGAGGGCTGGCCGGAGGGCAAGCAGCCGGGCTGGTTCTGGCGTAGCCACGACGACGGCGTCGGGAACAACTGGACGGGCGGGCGGCCGACCGTCCAGTGGACCCGCCCTGGCGTCACGCCCGTGCCCGCCTCCAGCGAGCACCACCACTGAAGACGGCTGTCACCGCCTGAACCCATGGTCGACGAGGAAGCCGCCCGAAGCTCCACCGTCGAACGCGCCACCCGCTCCTTCAACGGCGAGTGAGCTATTTGGGGTGACACCGTCCGGACGGTGTCACCCCAACACGAATCGGCGAAGTGCCCGATGAGTTTCGGAGGTGGTTCCAGTCTGCACTCACACCGCTCACGAGGAGAACGACCTGGCCGCGCCCTACACCTTCGACGACCACACCCAAGAGCTCGTCTACCGACCCACCCTCCATTGACATCACTCACCCACCCTGAGATCCGAAGGATCCGATGACCACCATCAACGCCAACGAGGTCGCCCTGGGTGTCGAGTCCTTCGGTGACGACGACGCACCACTCGTCCTGCTGGCGGGCGGGACGACGATGCTCTCCTGGCCCGACGGGCTCTGCGAGCGCCTCGCCGCCGGCGGGCGCCGCGTCGTCCGCTACGACCTGCGCGACAGCGGCGAGTCGACGACGGCGGACCCGGATGCGCCCGACTACACGCTGCGCGACCTCGCCGCCGACGCGGCGGCCCTTGCCGACGCGCTCGGCGGCGGGCCCGCGCACCTCGCGGGGATCGGCGTCGGCGGGATGGTCGCCCAGGTGGCCGCGCTCGACCATCCGGGCGCGTTCTCGGCGCTCACCCTGGCCGGCACCCGCGCGGTCGCGCCCGGCCCGCCCGACGACGACCTCCCCGACCATGACCAGGCGACGATGAGCCGGCTGTTCGCGCATCCGATGCCCGACTGGACCGACCGCGAGGCGGTGGCGGAGTTCGCCGCCGCCGGCGCGGAGATGCTCGGCGACGACCCCGTCGCCGCGCGCTCGATCGCCGCGCGCGTCTGGGACCGCACGCCCGGCACCGCGCCCCCGGTCCAGATGGCCAACCAGATGGGCATGGTGTTCTCCAGGCTCGACTGCACACCCCGCTGGCGCGAGCGCCTGCCCGAGATCGAGGTCCCCACGCTCGTCGTCCACGGCCGCCGCGACCCGTTCTTCCCCGTCGGCAACGGCAAGGCGATCGCAAGCGAGATCCCCGGGGCGCGGCTCCTCGTCCTCGAGGAGGCCGCCACTGCGATCCCCGATGCGGCGGCCGGCGAGGTCGCCGAGGCGATGCTCGCGCTCGGGTAGAGGACGGCGCATGCACCTCGTGAAGACCTGGAGGCGGTGACCGGAATCGAACCGGTGTACAGGGCTTTGCAGGCCCTTGCCTAAGCCACTCGGCCACACCGCCAGGAGCGGTTCACCTTAGCGGGGCCGCGCACCCCCCTTGAGGGACGTTCCCGGGTCACGGGTCGACCGACCACTCGGTGTAGAGACAGCAGGGAAAGCGCCACCGCCCACCGGCTGAATGCCGGTGGGCGGTGGTGACCAGGTGCGGGCGGGTCGGCGTGGGGATTCCGGGGCAGGCAGCCTGACCGGGCTGCCGTACCTGACCCGCCCGCACCCGGATGCGCCGCCCCCTCGTGCCGCCGGCGGACGACTGGAACGTCCGTCGACGGCATCTGGTGGGGCACCCCCGGGGCGGCGCAGAGCTTCGGCCTCCTAGGGCAGCAGTTCCGGCAGGGTGGAAGGAGGTGCCGTCGTCGGGGGCGGGGGCGGCGTCAGCTGCTCGCCCAGCTCCTCGGCTCCGTCCTCGACGGCCCCGAGGACCGGCCCGAGCACGGCGGCGGCACCCAGGTCGAGGTGGAGGCTGGCCTCCAGGTCGGCGATGGCGGTGTCGAGCCCGAGGTCGACGCCCTCGTCGGACACCTCGGCGTCGACTGTCGCGTCGCCCACCTCGACCCCGGCGTCGACCTCGGCATCGGCCGACGCGGGAGGCGTGGTGGCGGTCGCGATCGCCGCCTGAGCCGCGGCGGCGAGCTCCTCCACCTCCTGCCACTCGCCGTCGGCCACCCAGCGCAGGCCCTCCGCCAGGGCGACGACCTCGTCGCGGGTCATCCCGATGGCGGTCACGTGGGCCAGGACCCCGTCGGCCTCCTGCCACACCAGCTCGACGGTGTCGCCGGCCTCGTCCACGACGAGGTAGGCGTCGGCGCCCCGCAGGTCGACCAGCTCCGTGGCGCCCAGCGACCACACCAGGGCCTCGAGCTCGTCGACCGAGCCGGTGAGGGTGGTCACGTCGAGGGCTCGTGACGGGTCGGCGGGATCGACGTAGCCGACCCAGTAGGCGTCCACCTGGCGGGCGCCGTCGACCACGGTGTCCTCGATGTGGGCCACCTCGTCCAGGGCGCCGTCGACGTTCGAGGGGACCGCCCCCAGGGCCACGGCCGTGCCGTCGATGGTCAGGCCTTCGGCCACCTGGAGCAGCTGCTCGACGGCGAGCGACTGCGACGCGGCCACGGCCTGGACGCCCTGCTCGGTCTGCCAGCGGATGCTGTTGACCGCGGGCACGGCGTCGGCGGCGCAGGTCGCCAGGTCGCACACCAGGGCCTGTTGGCCCTGCACGGTCCCGACGACGGAGCCCGGCAGCCCGGCCGCCAGGGCGGCGGCGTCGAACACGGGCGCCTCGGGGACGGCCTCCCACACGTTGACGACGAGGTCGTCGACCACGAAGGGCGCGTTGGCGGACGCATCGCCGTAGAGGTAGGTCGACAGGTCGACGGGCCCGGCGGCGATGTCGTTCACCGCCCCGCCGGCCGCGGCGACGTCGCCCTCGGGGGTGGCGCCAGCCTGGGCAGCCTGCTGGCCGGCCCAGCTCAGCTCCAGCCCCTCGGGTGCGGTCTCGGGGATCAGCCCGCGCAGGCTGACGACCGGCGCCGGCGTGACGTCGACCGAATCACCGCCCCGCACCGCGAGCACCGCGGCCAGGGCGGCGACGGCGACCAGGGGGACGCCGATCACCATCCGGGTGCGGCCCGGCGGTCGGGTCCTGCGGGGTGGTTGGCCGCCGACGGAGTGGCGCAGTGCACCACCCATCGACTGCAGGCGAGTCTCGAGATCAGTCGTCATGCGTCCTCCTCGGCGCGTGATGCGGGAGCGCGCCGGCCAGCGACCGGCGCGCCCTGTGCAGGTGGGTCTTCACGGTGCCCTCGGAGCAGCCGAGGACCAGGGCCGTCTCGGCCACGGTGCAGTCGTCGACGTAGCGCAGGAGCAGCGCCTTGGCCTGCTGCGGGGGCAGTCGGCGCACGGCGCGCCACAGCTCGTCGTGCTGCTCGGGCAGCAGGTCGGGCCGGTTGGCCCACGACCCCACGCGGGTCAGCGCCTTCGCCTCGGCCAGGCGTCGGCGCACCGCGCTCACGGAGCGGTTCACCACCACCCGGCGCAGCCACATGCTCGGCATGTCGTAGGTGCCGATGCTCTGCCAGCGGCGGTGCGCGGCGAGGAAGGCGTCCTGGACGATCTCCTCGGCGGCGCCCCGACTACCGGACAGGCCGTAGGCGAGCGCGACGAGCGGGCGGTACTCCCGCCGGTACAGCTCGTCGAGGGCACCCTTCGCACCGGTTCCCTCGTGGCGATCGCGTTGGTGGCGGTCGTCGTGGCGGTGGATCGGCGGCCGCTCTTCCGTGGCGCGGTCCAAGACCCTGGCTCTCATGCGTGCTCCCAGCAACTCCAACGTGTCCTCTCCCCTTTGGGCACGTGAAACAACTCGCACCACCGCGCCCGGACGTTGACACGAATGTCTGACCCCGCCACGGGCTCGCCAGACGTGCCAGGGGTGGCACCCAGCGTGGGGTACGATCTCGCCCATCCCGAGCAGGGAGGCGGGCAGATGACGGCGGATCTACTGACCCTCGAGGTCGAGCTTCCGATCGGCGACGGCGATGCCGATAGCGGCGAGCTGACCGCGCGCGTCGCCGCGCTCAGCGCCGAGTTGCTGGACCTCGACGTCGACGACGTGGCGCCGGCAACCGGGGGAGAGGCCCCGGAGGGCGTGAAGGGGCTCGAGCTGGTGGCCGTCGGAGCGCTGGTGGTGAAGCTCGGCCGTTCGGCCAAGGTGCTCCGCCAGGTCGTCGAGGCCATCCGTGACTGGGCGGGCCGCAACGACACCCGCACGGTGAAGGTCGCGCTCGACGGCGACGTGCTGGAGATCACGGGCGCATCGGCGGGTGACGTGAAGACGGTCGTCGACGCCTGGGTCCAACGACACAGCGAGCCCTGACCGGTGGACGGCGTGAAGGCGGCGCTGGTCGTCGCGGCCTACGAGTTCGAGGACCCCAAGTTCCGGGCCCTGCGCTCGCCGGCGCGTGACGTCGAGGCGTTGGCGTCGGTCCTGGGCGATCCCGCCGTCGGTGGGTTCGGGGTGCAGGCCGTGGTCAACCAGCCGGGCCCGGTGGTGCAGCAGGAGCTGGAGCGCTTCTTCTCGGGCCGCCGGCCGGACGACCTGCTGCTGGTCTACTTCTCGTGCCACGGCGTGAAGGACGCCGCGGGCAAGCTCCACTTCGCCACGACCAACACCCTCTTCGAGCTGCTGCGCTCCACCGGGATCTCGGCCTCGTTCGTGAGCGAGCAGCTGGAGCTGACCCGGTCGAAGCGGGTCGTCGTGCTCCTCGACTGCTGCTACAGCGGAGCGTTCCTCAAGGGGTTTCGCGAGCGGGGCGACGACTCGATCTCGGTGAGCCAGCTCGAAGGCCGTGGTCGCGCGGTGATCACGGCGTCGCGGGCGACCGAGTACGCCTTCGAGGCCGACGAGCTGACGTCCGAGAACGCCCAGCCGTCGGTGTTCACGGGTGCGATCGTCGAGGGCCTCGCCAGCGGTGCCGCCGACCGGGACGGCGACGGGTTCGTCACCGTCGAAGAGCTCTACGACTACGTCTACGACCACGTGCGCTGCCAGGTGGCCGGCCAGACGCCGGGTTGCTGGGTCGACGTCGAGGGCGACCTCGTGATCGCCCGCAACCCGCGGCCCCCGGTGCAGGCCGCGGAGGCAGGCGAGGGCACCGACCCGCCGGTGCCACCCGGGCCTCCGGACATCGAGTCGCCGGAGGTCGAGGTCGCGCCCCGGACAGGGTGGGATCTCGACCGGGCGACGGGGTGGGCCGTCGCCGGCGGGGGCGTCGCCATGGCCTTCGGGTTGCCCCTGCCCTTCTGGCTCTACGACGGCGCCAGCGAGAGCCTCATCGACTACGAGTGGAACTACCTCTGGATGCTGGTTCTCGCCGCCCTGTGCGGCTACGCGGCGTTCCAGCTCCTGAGCGTCGACGGACGACGGGACGTCGGACGCGCCCTCGTCGTCGGCACCGCCGCGACCGCCGTGCCGTTCGCGGTGCTCATCGCCGGGCTCGCCGCCACGGTCGACTTCGACATCGGCGCCGGTTTCTGGCTGGTCGCGCTGGGCGGCGTGCTGTTCGTGGTGGCGGCCGGCATGGCGCTGGTCGGGATGCGGGGGCGTTGGCGGGTGGTCCCGCCCCGGTCGCCGGGCGCGGTGGGGATGGCGGTGGCGGCCGCCGTCGTCGGGGTCGTGACGGCGCTGACCTGGGGCGAGCTCAACGTCGCCAACTACACCCGCGACAGCCTCTACGTCTCCGACGAGGCGATCCTGCGCCTGACGGTCCTGCTCACCGCCGTCTCGGCGGCGTGGTGCATGGTCGGCGGGTGGCTGCGCCGCCAGGGCACCGGCGGCACCGTCGCGGCGGTCGTCGCGGCGGCGTTCGTCGTGGTCGCCGTCCTGTCGTTCCTGGGCGAGCCCGACGTCACCACGCCGGCGCAGCAGTACTTCCTGGTCATGTACGTCCTGCTCGCCCTCGGAGCCACGGTCGTGCCACTGGTGGCGACGCTGCTGACCCCACCCCGCACGGGCACCGCACTGCTCGCCGGTTGGGCGATCGCGTCGATCGGGGCCTGGGTGGACCACGCCTTCGAGCGCGACCTCACCGCCGAGGGACAGGTGCTCGTCGGGGCACTCCTGGTGAGCGTCGTCCTGGCGTACCTCGTGGGGCGTCGGGCGGCGGTCGGGGTGGGGTGATCAGGGGCTGGGGGACATCGACTCGATCATCGCCCGCATCTGGTCGTGCACGATGTTCACTGCCTGCAGCGGGCGGATCAGCACCTTGAAGTCGACGATCAGGCCGTCGTCGTCACAGGTGATCAGGTCGACGCCGTTGACGTACTTGCCGGCCATCGTCGTCTCGAACTCGAGCAGAGCGTCGTTGCCCTGGTGGATCTTCCGCACGTAGCGGAAGCCGCCCCCCGGGTCTGAGCCCTCGCCCGGGGAGTCCGCGGGCGCCTCGCCCACCAGGGTGCCGGCCGCGGCGGTGAGGTACAGCTTGGTGAGGTCCCTGCCGCGCTGGGGCTTGAACACGATCGGCGACCAGAAGACCACGTTGTCGTGGAGCAGGGCGTCGAGGGCGTCGGGGTCCTTGCTGCGCAGGTAGCCGTGCCAGGCGTCGAGGCACCGCTCGATGGGCGTGGTCATCAATGTCCTCCTGGGACGAGGGTGCAGCTCACCGTCACCAGTCAACCTGCAGTACCGCGCGGATTTCCGGAACGATCGAAGAAAACCCCTCCGAACGCCCGATCCGTCGGATTCCGTGTGCGAGGTTGGTGCCTTACCGGGAGGGCGGACGATGAGAGATCGTGGTGCCCGCCGACTGAGGCTCGGCGGGTTGCGATGGCGTCGCAGGCGGCGCGCCGGCTGGTGGCAGGCCAGCGACGGGCGCTGGTACCCGCCCTCGGCGGCATGGCATCCGGCTGCCCAGCGCGAGCCGTCGGCACCGAGGGAGCGGCCACCCCAGTCGCTCACGTTCGTCGGCGGGATGTGGGCGATCCTGCTCGTGCCGGTGGCGCTGGCGGTGCTGCTGGTGGTCGCCGGCATGGCCAACCCCACCCCCACCGACACGGTGGAGACGTTCGGCCCGGGGGACGACGACTCCGGCGACGTGTCGGGCGGGCGCTCCGCCCCGGGGCCGGCGTCGACGACGACGACCACGAGGGCGTCGACCACGACGGCCGGCGGCGCGGGACCGGCGGTGGGGGAGCCCGCAGTGACCCCGGTCGCGTCGGGCGACGATCCGCGTACGTCCGCCCCGCCCACGGGGACCGAGCCGATCGACTCGACGGAGCCGCGGCGCGAGCCGCCCGCGGACGAGCCCGAGCCACCTGCCGACCGGCCGAAGACCCCGAGCGGTGCCGACGACTGCCGTCGCGGCGGCTGGCAGCACCTGGTCGACCACGACGGTCGCTCGTTCGAGAACCAGGGCGACTGCGTCAGCTACCTCAACCGGCTCGACGACGACTGAGGCTCGGGCCCAGGCCCAGGCTCTCAGGCGATCGACGACCGGCCGTCCGTGCCCCACCAGCTGGCGGTCAGCTTGCTGCCGGGGTCGAGCGGCGCCAGCGTCTCGTAGATCCGCTTGTAGCCGGTGTGGCGGATCAGCCAGCGGTCGTCGACCTTGACGTAGCGGTCGTCGTAGTAGGAGGCGCCCCGGATGGTGAAGCCGGCGTCGGACAGCACCACCACGTCCTGCAGCGCCCAGCTCCCGGTCGCCTCGGTCGGCCCGACCAGGTCGATCTCCGGCTGGCTCACCTGGTGGATGGTGAGCATCGACGTCGACGCCATCACCGAGCCCACCCACTCGGCGATCGCCGCCCGGCCGCTGAGCTCCCGCGCCCCGCCGCCGTAGCTGGCGGTGGCGTCGTCGACGAACAGCTCGGCCAGCTCCTCGAAGCGCTTCTGGTCGAGGCAGCGGCAGTAGCGGTGCTTGAGCCGCTTGATCTGCTCGATCTCGACGAGGTCATCGGGCGTCATCGTGGGCATCCGGCCAGTTCAGCAGTTCGGCGCCCAGCGTGCTCGGGGCCGTATCCTGGCCACGTTCGGTGACAGGACGGGGGGACCGCGATGGGGTTCGAGCGCGAGGAGATCGAGGCGGCGTTCCGGCGCTACTCGGCGGCGGCCGACGAGGCCGGGCGCAGCGGCGACTGGCGGCCGTGGGTGGAGTGCTTCACCCCGGACGTCCTGTACATCGAGCACCTGTACGGCGAGTTCCGGGGTCGGGCGGCGGTGCTCGGCTGGATCACCCGCACGATGACGGCCTGGCCCTTCACCCACATGCAGGAGTTCCCGTGGGACTGGTACACGATCGACGCCGCGCAGGGCTGGCTCGTCGGCCAGGTGGAGAACCGCTTCGTCGACCCGGGTGACGGCGAGGTGTACCAGGGTGCCAACTGGACCCGCCTCGTGTACGCCGGCGACGGCCTGTTCGCCTCCGAGGAGGACGTCTACAACCCCGCCACCTTCGCCCCGGTGGTCGAGCGCTGGCTCGCCGCCTGGTCCCTCCACCACCCCGATACGACTCCGACATGACGGGTCGCGATCCAACCTGAGGAGTCAATACCAAGGGTTGACAGTCGGCGGTGGGTCAACAGATGATCGACGGCAGGGACAGGCGATCTGGGGGGATGGACATGGGGACTCGACTCGTTCGTCGTCGGGGGGTTGGCGGTGCTGTCGCCGCGATCGGAGCGGTCGCCGTCCTCGGAGCCGTGACCGCGGCGCCCGTCGACGCCCGGCCGGTGCAGTCGCAACCGGCGGCCACCAGCACCTACATCGTCACGCTGGAGGCCGGCACGGGCGGCGACGTCGCCGCCGCCGCGCAGACCCAGCTCGCCGAGCACGGGCCCGGCCGTCGCCCCGGGCGGGTGTTCCGCTCGGCGCTGCGGGGCTACACCGCCACGCTGACCGCCGCCCAGGCCCGGGCGCTCGCCGCCGAGCCGGACGTGCGGGCCGTCGAGCCCGACGCGCTCGTCTACGCCCTCGAGACCCAGCCCAGCGCACCCTGGGGCCTGGACCGCATCGACCAGCCGGCGCTCCCGCTGTCGGGTACCTACAGCTGGACCGCGACGGGCCAGGGCGTGACGGCCTACGTGATCGACACCGGCCTCCGCTTCAGCCACGCCGACTTCGGGGGGCGGGCGACCTCCGGGTTCGACGCCGTCGACGGCGGCTCGGCCGACGACTGCAACGGCCACGGCACCCACGTCGGCTCCACGCTGGCCGGCAACACCTACGGCGTGGCCAAGCGGGCGTCGCTGGTGGCCGTGCGGGTGTTGGGCTGCGACGGCAGCGGCTCGACCTCCGGCGTGATCGCCGGCATCGACTGGGTGGTCGGCAACCACCAGGCTGGCCAGCCAGCGGTGGCCAACATGAGCCTCGGCGGCGGTGCCAGCACGGCGCTCGACGCCGCCATCGGCCGCCTCACCGGCGACGGCGTGACCACCGCGGTGGCCGCCGGCAACAGCACCGCCGACGCCTGTGGCAGCTCGCCGGCCCGGGTGCCGTCGGCCCTGACCATCGCCGCCAGCACCAACGCCGACGCCCTCGCCTCGTTCTCCAACCGGGGGACCTGCGTCGACCTCATCGCCCCGGGCAACGGCATCACCGCCGCCTGGTCCACGAGCGACACGGCCACCAACACCATCAGCGGCACGTCGATGGCCTCGCCGCACGCGGCGGGCGCGGCGGCCAAGGTGCTGCAGAGCACGCCGGGGGCGTCGCCCGACGCGGTGGCCACCACGCTGAAGAACGCCGCCACCCGCGACCGCATATCGGGCACGGCCGGCTCGTGCTGGCTGTGGATCTTCTGCACGCCGGCCACGCCGAACCTGCTGCTGTTCACCAACAGCTGAACCCCCGCCCGCCTGGGCGCGGACGTCACCATGCTTGACACTTTCTGTGGTCGGGTAGACACTTTCCGTGCTCATGACGGCCGACGACTGCGCTGCAGCCCCGACGCGAGGCCTGACACCGGCCGTCGCGCGCGCCGCGGCCTTCGGTGCGGTGGCCGTCGTGACGTGGTGGCTGTGGTCGTCGTCGGCGTCCGCGGAGGACCGCCCCGACGTCGCCACCGAAGCCGACGCGGAGGTCGCGGCCGCCGCGGCTGACGTCGCCGAGGCGCAGGTGGAGCCGCCCACCCCGCCGGTCGATCCGGTGACCGAGGTCGTGGAACAGGTAGGCGAGGTGGTCGACGGCGTGGTGACCCCCGTGGTCACACCCATCGTCGAGGACGTGGTGGTGCCGGTCGTCCAGCCCGTGGTCGCCCCCGTCTACGCGGCCGTGGCGCCGGTGGTCGACCCGGTCCTGACGCAGGTCGAGGCGACCGTGCACGAGATGGCTCCCCAGCTGGCGCCGGTGGTCGATCCCGTGGTCGACGCCGTGGCCGAGCCGCTGGCGGCCGCCGTCGAGCCGATGACCGAGCTCGACCTCCCCGTCGTGGAGCCCGGGAACGTGGCCGCCGGGCCGCTCCGGGCGCCGACCGCGACCGCCGTTCCGGTGCCCGTCCCGGTCCCGGTAGAGCCGGCCCGGTCGACACCGGCGACGCGCACCCTGCAGGCCGCCGAGGCGGCTGCTCCGACTGCCGCGCCCCCGGCCCCGGCCGTCGCCGCGGCGGCCCCGGTCGCCCAGGACCACCCGGACCTCCCCGCCGCCCCGCAGGCCTCGCGCCCGCCGTGGTCGACGGGCCCGGCCGCTCCCGCCTCGACGGCGGGCGGTGGCCGTGACCTCCCGGACCGGGCACCCACCGCTCTGGCCGGTGCCGCCGCCCCCGCCCACGTCGCCTCGCCGGCGTTGCGGTCGCCCGTGGTGCCGAAGGTCGTCGGGGCGTCGGTGAACGCCGGCTCCCGCCCCGCGGTCACCCCCGACTAGCCGACCCCCCCTCGCCCCGCCGACCGCCCTGGGGAGGGGTCCGGCGGGCCTGTGCGCGGCAGCGCGACCGGTTCCCCGGGCGCTGCCCCCGTTGTCTGACCCGCCTCTCATCGAGCGGGGCGGGTCAGGCGTCCCAGAAACCCCCATGCAAGGAGAAACACGCGATGAACATTCGCAAGATCGCAGGCGCCGGCCTGATCGCCGGGCTCGGCTTCCTGCTCCTCGGTGCCAACCCCGCCAGTGCCGGTGGCCCCAGCACGGGCCCGCAGTCGTCGGCCTCGTCGGCCTCGGGCGACGGCGTCCTGTCCGGTAACTCGGGTGCCGCCGCGGTGGCGATCCCCGTGGAGATCGGCTGCAACGCCAACGGCGTCGGCATCTTCGGCGGCGGCGGTGGCCTGTCGCTGTGCGACGTGAGCGTCGCCAGCTCCGGCCAGAGCTTCGGTCCCACCACGGGTCCGCAGCAGGCCGCTTCCAGCGCTGATGGCGCCGGCCTCGGCGCCGGCAACTCGGGTGCCCTGACCTGGGCCACCCCGATCGAAGGCGTCTGCAACGGCAACGGCATCGGTGGTGCCGGCGTCGGCATCGGCGGCAGCGCCTGCGACGTCGCGCTCTTCTCCAGCTGACCCCCTTCGGTCAACGAAGAGCGACGTAGCTCCCCCAAGCAAAGGAGACATACGTGAAGAAGCGTTTTTGTACGACCGCAGGAGCTGCCCTGTTCGCAGGGCTCGCCCTCCTGCTGTCGGTGGCGCCGGCCGAGGCGGGTCCCATCACGGGCCCGCAGACGGCAGCGTCGAGCGCCGAAGGCGACGGAGTGCTCTCGGGCAACTCCATCGCCATCCCGATCGCCATCCCCATCGAGATCTGTGGGAACGCGAACGGCATCGGCGTCCTCGGCCTCGGCATCGGTGGTGCCCTGTGCGACGTCAACGTGGGTGGCTCCGGTGGTGCTCCGGCACCGTCGACCGGCCCCCAGCAAGCGTCGTCCAGCGCCTCGGGTGACGGTGTTCTGAGCGGCAACTCGATCGCCGTTCCGATCGCGGTCCCGATCGAGGTGTGTGGCAACGGCAACGGCATCGGCATCGCCGGTCTCGGCATCGGTGGTGCGGCCTGCGACGTGAACGTCGGCTCTGCGCCGGTGTGCGTGCCGTCGTGCCCGCCGCCGCCTCCGCCTCCGCCGCCTCCGCCGCCCCCGCCCCCGCCGTGTGTGCCGACGTGCCCCCCGCCGCCGCCGCCCCCGCCGTGCGTGCCCACGTGCCCGCCGCCGCCCCCGCCGCCGCCGCCGCC
>DATHJB010000069.1 GCA_035316325.1 Acidimicrobiales bacterium | reverse complement strand
CCGATGCTGAGCAGGATGCCGAAGGCGGCCTTGATCGTCACGAGGACCGAGCAGAACACCAGCAGCAGCAGCATCGTCAGGCCGATCACGATGGCCATGAGCGTCGGCAGCGCGCCCCCGACCTTGTCGGTCAGGTCGATGTTGGCGGCTGTCGGTCCGGCGATGGAGATCTCCGCTCCCGTCGAAGCCTCTGTTGCGGGGACGACGTCGCTGCGGAGGTTGTCGACCAGGTCGTCGGTCTCCTCGGACGCCGGCCCGCTCTCGGGGATCACCGGGACCACGGCGGTGTCGCCGGCCTCGTTGACGGACGGCTCACCCACGGCGAAGACGCCGGGCGACCGCTCGGCCGCATCGACGGTCGCCGCCAACGCCGCGTCACGATTGGGCTACTTCTGGCCTGTGGCGGCTACCGGCCGGTGACCTGCAGGGTGGCGGGGCTCACGGCGTAGGCGTTGCTGTACGAGGCCCGGTCACCGTTGTTGAACCCACCGCCGCAGCCCTGCACGTTGGTGATCTCGGCGCGTTGCAGGTTGATCAGGAGCACGTCGGGCGTGCCGTTGAACTCGCCGTACCGCCAGTCGGTGGCGTAGGGGGTGTTCGTGACCGAGAACGAGCAGCCTGGCCCAGAGACGGACAGCTCGAAGTTGGCGATCGATCCGGACACATAGCCCCCGTCGGTCGCCACGTACGAGACAGCGTCGAGACGCCAGGGCAGGTTCACAGGGGTGACCGTGAACACGCCGTCGTTGTCGGGGAACTGCGTGCACCGACCCAGGCTGGCCGACGTCACCGAGCCGATGCCGGCGGCGGGCACGTCGCTGCCGTTGGGGATGCGTCCGGCGACCGTCGCATCTGAGCACCGGCTGTGGTTCCCGGTGTTGAGGTCGCCCAGGGTGTGAACGGTCGTACCCGACTGGGTGGTCGTGAACCCGCCGTCGGCGTTGCCGCCGGTCACCGTGAACCTCGGCGGCGCCGCCACCAGGGTGATGGCCGGTGTGAGCGTGTACCTCCCGGTCACTCCGACGGTGTCGCCCTCAGCAGCAACACCGCCGCAACCCGAGCCCGTCGCGTAGGTCACCGTGAACGAGGTGTCGTCGATCACCAGCTCCGACGACGAGTTCGTGTAGGTCATCCTCAGCGTGCCGGACACGTAGTAGTCACACCCCGGCTGGCTGACGACCGAGTCGATCAGCATCACGCCGTCCACGGTGGCCCGGCCGGTGAGGGCGTCGTACGACCGGCCGGCGAGGGGTACCTCTCCCGCGATGAAGACCACGGCGGGCGATCCGCCACTGCTGGTGCAGTCGGTGGCCTCGCTGTGAGAGATGTAGCCCAGCTCGTGCACGCCGGCCGCGGTCGGCAACGTCCCGTACAAGGGGGCCGAGGAGCAGGAGGTGGTGACGCCTGTGTCGGTGTTGACCAGCGTCAGGGTGCCGGCGGTCGTGGCGAACGACCCGTCGGCGTTGGGATTGGTGACGCTCCACGATGTCTCGGCCGCCAGGGCCGGTGAGGCATCGCCCCAGATCAACATCGCCGCCATGGCGAGAACGACGAAACCCCGGAAGATACGTCCGCGCATCAGCTCCACGCTCCTTGGCCCAGCAAATCACCAGGGAGGAACCTGCGGGCTTCCCCGATGCATCCTCTCTCGATCTCCACCGAGTCTCCTGCCACGAGCCATACCTAACGACCCGCTGTTAGCCACCTGCTAGCCGTCCCTCCGGTCCGTGTGTCAGCCGAAGGGGGCGAGGAGTGAACTGGGGAGCTAGCCAGCCGAGATCGGGGCCCGCTGGACCGGCTCTGGCACCGGCGGGGTCTAGGGCAACGTCTACCTGTTCAAGAACACCGACTCGGCCGGGAACTCCCACGGCTGCCACGAGAACTACCTGACCTCCCGCCAGGACGACCTCGGCCACTACGCCGAGGTCCTCATCCCGTTCTTCGTGTCGCGGCAGATCTACGCCGAGGCGGGCAAGGTGCTGCAGCGATGACCCTGTCGCCCCGCTCCGCAACGGTCGATCGGTGCGGGCGGGCAGGTCCGCATGGCCGTCCGCCAGCCCGTCGGGCCACAGTGACAGCCTGTCGTTCTGTGCGGCTTCATCGGCGTCGACCTGCGACGTCTTCTATGGGGGTGACCTACGCACCCGGCAGGCGTACGGACATACTGAGCCCATGCGTGAGTTCGTGAGCTGGCAGGCTTGGGACGATGCCGACCCCGAGTTGGCCGATGAGCTGCCGGCCGAGGTGCACGACGTCGTGGCCCGGGCGACCGAGGCCGCGCAGCAATGGCACAGCGACCAACGCCGCCCGACCGGCGTGCCTTACGTCGAGCACCTCCTGGAGGCGCTCGAGGTACTGGTCCGGGGCGCCGGCGTGAGCGACCCCGACGTCCTGGCGGCGGTGCTGCTGCACGACGTGGCCGAGGACACGGCGGCCACGGTCGCCGACGTCGAGGCCCAGTTCGGTCCGGGGGTCGCCGGGTACGTGGACTGGCTGACCAAGCCCCCGACGCAGGGCCGCAGCGAGGCCGAGAAGCGGGCCGCCAAGGGCGCCTACCTCCAGCGGTTCGCAGACGCGCCCCCGGAGGCCGTGTGGGTGAAGCTGGCCGACAGGGTGAGCAACGTGCAGCGGCTGTACCAAATGCCGCTCGACTTCCAGCGCCGCTACTACGCCGAGACCGTCGACCGGGTGGTCCCGCTGGCCCAGGGCCACGGCTTCTTCGCCGCCTGGTACGACGACTGGCAGCACCGTTACGCCCACCTCAACGCGCTATAGCGGCCCCTCGTCGAGATCGAACGAGCCCCAGCACCGTCCCCGCCCCACCGACCGGCGCACCACCAACCCGAAGGCCAATCGAGCCCAGCTGCACATGACGCTTCAGTTGGCCAATGAGATCAGGCGCTCGATCGGCGCCCATCGCGCCCGTCGATCGGTGACCCGCGGCGAGCAGATCGGCCGGTTCTGGTCGGTGTCGAGGTCCTGGGACACGCTGTCCCAGTGGCGGTGGGCGACATCGACTCGGACGACGAGGCGGTCGTCTCCAGAGATCGAGCGACCAATGAGCTAGGTCGGCGACGCTGCGACAGCGGGTAGCGGTCGCAGCTGAAGAGGTCGTACCCGCAAGACGCTTGGCGGTTCGACGGTGCGATAGTGGCCCTATGGGTCGGCTTCTCTTCCATGGTGGTCGGGTGTTCGACGCGGTTGGCACGGGAGGCACCGACCCACAATCAGGGGGTGCCGATGTCGTGGTCGAGGACGGGCGCATCGTAGAGATCGGGCCGGGCCTTGACGGCGACGAGGCTTTCGACTGCACGGGCAAGACCCTGATCCCG
Source organism: Acidimicrobiales bacterium (assembly GCA_035316325.1). Lineage (NCBI taxonomy): Bacteria > Bacillati > Actinomycetota > Acidimicrobiia > Acidimicrobiales > Acidimicrobiales bacterium. The sequence continues at coordinate 52,106 of DATHJB010000069.1, read as the reverse complement.
GGCTTGTTCGATTGCCACACCCATGTGACCTGCAGCCACTACGACATGTGGAAGATGGCCCAGACGCCGTTCTCGCTGCAGTTCTTCGAGGCCGCTCGTAACCTCGAAGCGACGCTCAGGGTCGGGATCACCACCATCCGCGACGCCGGCGGCGCCGACCTCGGGGTCAAGACCGCGGTGGAACGGGGCCTGGTCAACGGGCCCCGTATGCAGATCTCGATCACCATGCTGAGCCAGACCGGCGGCCACGCCGACGACTGGATGGTCTGCGGCGGGACCTTCCCGACGCCTTTCGGCCTGGCCCACCCGGGTAAACCCAGCGCCATCGTCGACGGTCCCGACGAGATGCGCCGCAAGGCTCGCGAGCTGATCCGCGCGGGCGCCGACGTGATCAAGGTGGCTACCAGCGGGGGAGTGTTGTCACCCGGCTCCAATCCCCACCACGGCCATTTTCGCGACGACGAGCTCGACGTGCTCGTGGACGAGGCTGCGGCGAGCGGGTGCTGGGTGATGGCCCACGCCATGGCCACCGACGGTATCAAGGCGGCGATCCGAGCGGGGATCCGCTCGATCGAGCACGGCGACTACCTCGACGACGAGGCCATCGGCATGATGCTCGAACGCGGCACGTACCTGGTCCCCACGCTCATGGCGGCCCGGGGCGTGATCGACATGGCGGCGGCCGGCGGGTCCTTCACCGACGAGAGCCTCCGCAAGGCCATGATGGTGGTCGAGGCCCATGACGACTCGGTCAGCCGGGCCATAGCCGCAGGAGTCAAGGTCGCCATGGGCACGGACTCCGGGGTGACGCCCCACGGCCAGAACCTCCAAGAGCTCCAGTTGATGGTCGATCGGGGTATGACCCCCGCCCAGAGCCTGGTGGCGACCACCCGCACGGCCGCTGAGCTGCTCGGCGTGGACGACGAGCTCGGGACTCTCGAGCCGGGCAAGCGCGCCGACATCGTGGTGGTCGACGGCGACGCCCTCCAGGTCGACAAGCTCGCGGAGCGCATCGACGGGGTGTGGAAGGACGGCGCCGCGGTCATCTGAGGCAGCCTCCGCCCGGCCGGCGGCTCAACCTTCCCCTGGCCACAGCTGTGGCACGAAATGCCGTTCAGGACGTGCACATCGGCGCATCTCGGGCGGCGCAGAGGATGGCCCAGGTGTGTCCGGTGTCTCTTTGCGGGAAGGCCGTGGAATCTCTGGTCTCTGTTGGGCTTACCCAGGTAGCCGGACGGACGTCGGGTTGGCGTGTCGCGCCCGATCACCAACACCCGGAACACACCGATCGAGGCCCTCGAACGCGCCTTCCCGATGCGTGTCCTGCGCTACCGCCTCCGCCGCGGCAGTGGCGGCGCCGGCTACTCGCCCCGGTGGCGACGGCATTGAGCGCGACCTTCAGGTGCTCGAGGACTGCACGGTGTCATTGGTTACCGAGCGCTGGGTCCCAGTCCCGAGTGTCAAGGCGACAGAAATCTGGTCGTGACGACGAGCGGCAGCATCGGCGACGGAGCGGACCAGCTCGTCTTCCCAGCCGTTCCGCCATCGCCTACGTCGACGACCCCGCTGGCCCTCGGCTCACATGCTCTGGTTGACGGACCAAATCGACGATCCGCCGCACCCGTCGACAGCGGTGACCGACCGCTACGGCGACCGCCAGCTGCTGCTCCTCGTGGCCGCACTCAGGGCACTGCCACGCCGCCCACCGGCTCACCGGCCGTCCACCCAAGGAGGTACCTGCACCCGGCTCGAAGAGGTCATCAACTCCTCGTCCTTTCCCGATCCATTGTCCGCTTGTCATCCCGTGACCACATCGTACGTGTGTTCGCCACCCAGCATTGCACGCCCACCAAAGGAGTCGGGTGGACTTCGAGCGATCGAAGGTGAGGCGAAGGCGTTCCAGCGGGGGTGACTTCCGACGTGAGGTCGGGCAGGTCATCATCGCGGGATGGGGAAGTCGATACCCGTGTTGCTGGTGACGGGCGCGCCCGGTGTGGGGAAGACGACGCTCGTCAAGGAGATGGGCGAGCAGTTGTTCCATGCGGGGGTGGCGCACGCAGTCGTTGACATCGACGAGCTGGCCCGGGTCCGGCCGGCGGTGCCCGACCGGGGGGTGTGGGCCGAGCTGACCGTTGCGAACCTGCGGGTCATGTGGCCGAACTACGAGGCGCTGGGGGTCGAGCGTGTCATCCTGGCCGGCATCGTCCAATCGGCGGCGATTCTCGATGCTTACCGGGCGGCGATCCCCGGTTCCGACCTCACCGTCGTGCGGCTGGGGGCTTCGGTCGACACGCTGCACACCCGCCTCCAGCATCGGGAACCGGGTTCGGTTCGGGCTTTCCTGCTCGGCGTTACCGCCAGCCTCGACAAGGAGATCGCCGACCTCGACGTCGAGGACCTCACGGTGGACAACGATCCCGACCAACCCATCGGCGACCTGGCGCGGGGGATCCTCGAATGGATGGGGTGGCTCCCCGGTGACGGACCCGGTAGCCCGCTCCCGAATGCGGCAGAGGTCTCGGCAAACAGGCGGCAGTCCCGGGCGCCGAGATAGGCGAAGCTCCGAGGATGCCGAGGACGTTCATCTCGCCGTCGACGGTTGCGGTCACCGACCTATCCCCGGCCTTTGACCGGTGGGCCTGCCGCGGCGGGAGCCCCGACCGAGGCCGGCCCACCGTTCACTCTGCCGGGTACCGGAACGAGACGACACGGCACGCGGAGCAGCGTCGTGCCGGCGTACGAATGCCCCCGACGAACGACTCGACCACCCGCCGTGGCATCGGCTCCCGCCCCCCGGCGACGGACGCCGATCGGCTAAGCAACGTTCGCCCCCTGACCACGAAGGCGCGACCCACCTCCACCACGAGGACGCACGATGATCCCCATCACCGGCGGCGTGGACTCCGTCGGTCGCGCACCGCACGGGACGAGACATCGACAGCACTCGCGAGGAGAATCGAGGAGGCATCATGAACACAACCGTCACCGACGAGCAGATTCGACAGTTGGCTGAAACGGCGAAGCCCTACAGCCTGGCGCTCCTGTCGTGGGGTCCGGAACGGCACATGGACGGCGCCGAGGCAACGGAGTTGGAACACCAACGACGGATGGTCTCGCTGCGGGCTGACGGAGTGATCGCGATCCTCTGTCCCGTCGCCTCCGAGACGCTGGCCGGCGTCGCGATCATGAACGTGCCGCCCGAGGAAGCCCGAGAGATCATGGACGGGGACCCATGTGTACGGGCGAGGATGATCCTCTGCGAGGTTCACCTGTGCCACAGCTTCCCAGGAGACGCCCTGCCCGTGCCGTCCGACTCCTGACAACCCGAATGACCTGTCCCTGAAGTGCGATCGGGGCGTACAGACGCGCACGCACGACGTTCGCCAGCGGCGATGAGAGACCTGGCTCCTCCGAACGATCACCGAGCCCGAGCAGGTCGTGCGGTGGTTCACCGATCGCGTCGAGCTCGACGCCAGGCCCGGCGGCAAGGGCACCCTCGTCTTCGAGCACATGGCGAACATCGCTGCGCTCGTGGTGGAGACCGTCGACCCGCCGCACCGGTTCACGTTCCGCTGGGGCCATCCCGACGGCGAGGTACCGGTGCCGGGCAACTCGGTCCTGGTGGAGTTCACCCTCACCGCCGAGGGCGACGAGCGGACCCGACTGCGGGTGGCCGAGACCGGCCTCGACGCCATCGGCTGGCCCGACGACGACAAGGCCCGCTACGCCGACGAGCACCGCGACGGTCGGGCGAACTTCCTCGGCCGCCTCGTCGACCTGTTCGCCAGCCCGGTGGGATGAGCACCGATCCCGGCGACGAGCTCTGGTCGGCCATCGCCGATCCGTCTCGTCGCCGGGTCCTCGATCTGCTGGTGCGCAGCGGCGAGGCGACCGCCAGCTCGCTGGCGCTGAAGGTCCCTTTCACCCGTCAGGCGGTGGCCAAGCACCTCGCGATCCTCGAGAGCGCCGGGCTCGTGGCCCGCCACAAGGAGGGCCGCGAGGTCCTCTTCCGCGTCGACCCCGACCGCCTGGACGATGCCACCCGGGCCATGACCCAGGTCGCCGGCGACTGGGACCGGCGCCTCCAGGTCATCAAGCGCCTGGCCGAAGCTGCCCACCAGGAGGCGAAGGGCCCGGGCGACTGACCCGGCGGCGAGGTGGGACCTCTGGGGCGGCCCAGCCAGCCGTTCTGGGCGGTTCGTTCGACGATGAGGCGCAGAGTGCCCGTCTACGAAGCTCCTCCGCTCGCCCGGCGCGAGAAGACGACGGTCTGCCTGTCGGGTTCGAAGCCGACGCTGAGGTAGAGACCCCTCGATGCCGGGTTGTCCGGTTCGTAACAGATCTTGATGCGCTTTGCGCCGGCCTCCGCGAGCAGGTCGATGCCGGTGGTGAGGATGTGGCGGGCAAGTCCTCGTCGCTGGTGATCGTCTTCGGTGCGCATCGGTTCGACGAGACCCGTGGCGGTCTCGGGGTCGTTCCAGAACAACCCATACGCTGCGACGCTGTCGCGACTGTCGTGTACCACCAGGTCGAGGTCGGGGCGGTACAGCGACGTTTGACGAAGACGCGCCTCGACGTCGGGGTGGTTCCGTTTGTGGCTGATCATGTGATGCGGACGCTGCATCGCGTCGAGGCGACTGGACAACCGATAGTCCTCGTGCAGCGGGCTGATCTCGGGTCGAGCGTCTGCGGCCAGCCACGTTTCGACCAGCCCGTCTTCCTCGGTCGCGAAGCCATGGCCGACCAACACCTCACGCAGGACGTCATCGGCACGGTCGACCTCGAGGCCGACGGCTTCGAACCCGGACTCACCGGCGTGGGCGAGCCCGCGCTCGATGACATGTGCAACCCAGTCGGGAGTTGCGTCGGGCATGACGATCGGGTTGAGCGCTATCCGGTCGCCCCAGTCGGTTGCGATCACGGCGGCTTCCGGGCGACCGAGGTGATCGAACCAGAAGAGCTGAGGGAGGACGTCGGTTGAGCGCGGTGCCCGCCACCACCACTGCAGATCGGCGGCTTCGTACAACCCTGCAGTGGGGTGAGCGCTGCGGACTCGCTGCAGGAGCGCCGTCACAGCTTCCAAGTAGTGGAGACCGACCCGATGTTCTTCTCGCAGCGGGCGCATCTCCCGAACCTACGGCGTCGACATGGCCCGAACAGACCCGTAGCCACGCGGCTGGCCCAGGGTTCTCGACCGAGCGGTTCAGGCACCCGCACGGGTGAACGTCACATGTGTGACTCCGCTGGGCGAGGAGGTGGCCTCGATCTCGTAGTCCTTCTCGAGGCCCTCCTGTCCGTCCCAGAGGCGGACACCTCGGCCGAGCAGGATCGGGACCACCGCGATGTGCATGTGGTCGACGAGCCCGGCAGCCAGGAAGTCACGGATCATGGTGGGGCCGCCGCCGAGGCGCACGTCCTGACCGTCGGCGGCCTGGCGGGCTGTCTCGAGCGCCTCGGCAGGCGACGCGTCGAGGAAGTGGAACGTCGTGCCGCCCTCCATCTCGATCGACGGGCGCGGGTGATGGGTGAGGATGAAGGTCGGCGTGTGGAACGGCGGGTTGGGGCCCCACCAGCCCTTCCAGTCCGGGTCCTCGTGCCATCCGGGCGGGCCGAACTTCCCGGCACCCATGATCTCGGCGCCGATGTCGAAGGGGAACAGCCGCAGGAAGGCGTCGTCGACGCCGCCGCTGCCGCCGGGCTGGCCGGTCCTCTCGCCCCACGACCGGGTGACGAACATCCACTCGTGCAGCCGCTCGCCGGCGTGACCGAACGGTGTGTCCAGGCTCTGACCTTCGCCGGTGGCGAAACCGTCGAGCGAGACGGAGATCTGTTGGACACGGGCGTGTGACATGGCGGGTGCTCCTTCGTTGGATCAGCTCGGCCGTGAAGCGATGATGGCTGGCCCATGTCTTGAGGTCCAATGCCAAGCTTCCGGGCGTACCCCGTCGACACGGGTAAGTCCTTCAGTCGGGCGCCCACAGTCGGCGTTCGGGGGGCATGGTCAGTCGTCTGACCCCGCGGCAGCCCGCCTCATCGGGCCGACTCGGCCGGTGCGGGTCGGGCGCCGGGGCGGTTCGGTCGGAGCCGGCGTAGGAGCCGCACGTCGCCGGTGACGGCCAGCCCGCGGGACTTGGCCTCGGTGGGGTCGATGCGGTGGGCGAGCAGTTCGACGGTGGCGTCGGGCGGGCCGGTGAGGACGAGGTCGGGTGCGGCGGCCTGGCCGCGGTCCGTGTGGACCTCGCCCTTGGCCGATCGGATGGTCATGGGCTCGTCGCCGCATCGCACCTCGATGGTCAGCTCGGGGCGCGTGGGGTCGATGCCGGGGAACAGGGCAGCAACGGGTTGGGTGATCCAGTGGCTGCGGAAGGTGTCGCTCTCGGCCATGCGGCCCATCAGGGGGCCGGCCCACCCGGAGATGGCGGACACCACCTCGTGCAGTCCGTCGCCCCACTCGGTGAGCTCGTAGCGGTCGTCGTCGGTCTTGGCGATCAGCTCGCTGGCCTGCATGGTGCGCAGCCGGTCGGCCAGCAGGTTGGTGGCGATGCCCGGCAGGCCGTTGGTCAACTCGCCGTACCGGCGGGGACCGTTGAGCAGCTCGCGCACGATGAGGAGGACCCAGCGGTCGCCGATGACGTCCAGCCCTCGTGCCAGAGCGCAGTACTGACGGTACGACTTCATACCGCAAGCATACTTGCTGGAAATTACCAAGCAAAGTTACTTGATCTTTTCAAGTCACCGAGCATATGCTGCGACGAGCCAAACGAGGGAGACGAACATGGAACGAACGCCGATCAACCCCTGGTCGTGGTCCACCAATCTGGGGTTTGACCAGGCCCAGCTCGTCGAGGGGCACCAGCGGCAGCTCTTCTGCAGCGGCCAGGACGCGGTGGACGCCGACGGCAACTCCCAGCACCCGGGCGACATGGCCGCCCAGCTCGAGCTGGCCGTCGACAACCTCGAGGCCGTCCTCGCCGCCGCCGACATGACGCTCGCCGACATCGTCCGGCTGAACGTCTACACCACCGACGTCGACGAGCTGTTCGAGCACTTCGCAAGGCTTCCGGACCGCTTCAGCAGCGCCGACGGTCGCTTTGCCACGACCGTGCTCGGCGTCTCGCGGCTGGCCGCACCCCAACTGCTCGTCCTACTCGAAGCCACCGCGGTCGACTGACCCAGGACGGAGAAGCTGATGGCACAGCTCACAGACAAGGTACGCACCCTGTTCGACGGCAGGAACTTCGCCGTGCTGTCGACGCTCGAACCGGACGGCAAGCCGCATTCGACGGTGGTCTGGGTGGCGCTCGACGGAGATGACATCGTGCTCGCGCTGCCCAAGAGCCGCCGGAAGACCGCCAACCTGAACCGAGACCCCCGGGTGGCTGTGGTGACCTTCGATGCCGCCAGGCCCTACGAGAGCGCTCAGGTGCAGGGCACCGCGTCCCTCGAGGACGACCCGGACGGCACGCTGATCGACCAGCTGTCGCACAAGTACACGGGCGGGCCGTATCCCGGGTTCGCCGGGCCGAACCCGCAATGGGTGACCGCGAGGATCATGGCCGACAAGGTCACCACCACCTGGCCGAGCTCGTGAGCCTCGGGCCGCCGCAGCGGTTCACAAGCTGGCGGTCGACGGGGTTGGACAGGCCCCTGTCGGCCAGCCGGCGGCCGGCTGCCGGCGGCTGATGCGGGTGGATCTCGGCCGCCGGAGTAGCGCCCGGCGGTTGGGCGAGCTGCGGTTCAGAGCTGGTCGTCGAGGTCGCGCTTCAACCTGACTGTGGCGAACGACAGGCCGCTGGCGAGCAGGGCGAAGGCCCAGCCCTGGGCGTGGACCTCGAAGCCGCCGTTCGAAACGTGATCCGCCGCACCGAGCACGAGCGGAAGCACCAGCGCAGCGAGGACCACGACCACAGCGGCGACGTCGATCACAACCGCCCAACGAGCCTCAGCGAGGCTGCCGACGGCAACGGCGCAACAGCCGACGAAGAGTGTGATCAGCCCGACGATCAGGACCAGGACAACCGGCCTCACACCGGTGGCGCTGCGCATGGAGCCGAACTCGGCCACCAACCAGCGCAGGGTGACTGGCACCGACTCGCCGCCCCCAGACTCCACGCTGGCGATCGGCAGACAGAAAGCCAGGAGAATCGGAGTCAGAGGGATCAACAGGAGGCCACGGGCCAGATGCCGCAGACCACGGGTCTGACCCTCGAGCCTGTCTCGCTCGGTGTCGCTCATCAGGGCTGCAGCCTCACAGTCCGTCACCCGTCGCTCCAAGCTGGCCCTGCTCCCCAGTTCGACGGGCATCCATCCTGCCGATCACCCGTTCCCGGGGTGGTTCGCCACCGCCGAGCCGGGGCGGGCTGGGGCGGGCTGGGGCGGGCTGGAGCCTGCGGGTACGCATCCGGACGACGACCGGCGGGTGCCTATCATCCGCGGCAATGGGAGCCCCCGACCCGGCGCAACTGCTCACGGCCCTCACGACCGAGCATTTCACCCTCCAGGGCGCCAGGTCACAGACGATGAGCGAGACGTCGGCGCGAGCGTCCGTCTACATGTACTCGGTGTCCAGCGTGCTCGTGGCGCTGGGCTTCGTCAGCCAGGTCGCCGACGGTGAAGGCGCCGTCTTCGAGGTGTTCGCCCTCACCGTCCTGCCCGTCATCTACTTCCTGGGATGCGCCACGTACCTGCGGCTGGTCGAGTGCGGCGCCGAAGACCTGCGCTACGGCATGGCGATCAACCGCATCCGGGGGTACTACAAGGAGCTGGCCGACGATCGTGCCGACCTCTTCCTCCTCTCAGGGCACGACGACGCCGCCGGGGTCTTTCTGAACATGGGCGTCGCGCCCGACCGCCGGAGCCCGGCCTTCGCGTTCTCGACCGCGATCGCCGTGGTCAACGGCGTGGTGGGCGGAGCCGTGGTGGCCCTGGCGCTCGGTGCCATCCCCGATCTCCCGCTCTGGCTGGCGGCGGTCGTCGGCGTGATCGTCGCGGCGGCGTCGATCGTCGGCTGGGTGCGACGCGCCGGCCCCATCCTCGAAGCGGCGGCCCGCCAGGCCACACCCCGCTTCCCGTCGCCGTCGCCGTCGCCGTCACCACCGCCCTCGCCGTCCCCGGACTGAGTCGGTCCGGTCAGCGGCGGAGGCGCAGCACCACGAACGCGCCCAGCACGACGGCGATCAGCACCATGCCGGCCGCCAGGCTGGCATCTCCGCCGATGCGGATGATGCGTTCGTCGCGTCGGCGCAGTCGCCGGGGATGCACCGTTAGCCTCCCGACCATGCAGATCGTCGTCGCCGGCGGGCATGGTCAGATCGCCCTTCGTGTCGAGCGTCAGCTGGCCGAGGCGGGGCACGTCGCCCTCGGCATCGTGCGGAATCCCCAGCATGTCGACGATGTGCGGGCGACCGGGGCCGAGGCGCTGGTCCTGGATCTCGAGGATGCCCGGGTCGAGGACGTGGCCGGTCACCTCGACGGTGTCGACGCGGTCCTGTTCGCCGCCGGGGCGGGACCTGGCAGTGGCGTCGCCCGCAAGGACACGGTCGATCGTGGGGCCTCGGCGTTGCTGGCCGACGCCGCCGAGCAGGCCGGCGTCGGTCGCTTCGTGCAGATCTCGTCCATGGGCGCCGGCGCCCCGCCACGACCGGGCACCGACGAGACCTTCGCCGCGTACCTGCAGGCCAAGACGGCTGCCGAGGACGACCTTCGACGCCGCAACCTCGGCTGGACCGTGTTGCGCCCCGGTGGGCTCACCAACGCTCCGGGGACCGGTCGGGTCCGGCTCGCGCCATCGGTGCCTCGGGGCCAGATCAGCCGCGACGATGTCGCCACCGTGCTCACCGCCCTGCTGACCGGCAGCCGCGGCATCCGCCAGACCCTCGAGCTCGTCAGTGGCGACACGCCCATCGACGACGCGGTCGCGCACCTCTGACCCTCACCCTCAGGCGATCACCGAGGAGTGCCCTCGCCGGCGCGGGGAAGCCCTGCCGCTATGGGCAGGGCAGGGCTTCACGCTGTCGTCGTTCGCGTCGGGACGGGTGGGGTCAGCTCTGGGAGGCCTTGATGGCCTCGTCGTAGCCGCCCTGGGGCGGCGAGTCGTCCGGGCCGTAGACCACGTACTGCACGCCGGTCGTGAAGCTCTCGGCCTTGAGCACCTTGAGAGGCAGCGACGAACCGGCGTCGTCGAACAGCCGCATGCCGTTGCGGACGGCGACGGGGTGGACGAGCAGATGCAGCTCGTCGAGCAGGCCGGCGTCGAGGAGCTGGCGGACGACCGAGATCGAGCCACTCATCCCGATGTCGCCCCCCGGCTCGTTCTTCAGTGCGGTCACGGCCTCGGCGAGATCGCCCTTGAGCAGCTCGGAGTTCCGCCAGGTGAAGGTCAGGTCCTGGTGCGACACCACGATCTTGCGCATGTCACCGAACTGCTTGGCCATCGCGGCGTCGTCCTCACCGGCGTCCTCCCGCTCGGGCCAGGCGCCGGCGAAGCCCTCGTAGGTGTCGCGACCCAGGAGCAAGGTGTCCGCGGCGCTGATCTGCGCGCCGACGGCGGCGCCCATCTCCTCGTTGAAGTAAGGGAAGTGCCACTGTTCGGGTGCTTCGACCACACCGTCGAGCGAGATGAACAGGCCTGCGCTGATCTTCCTCATGATGCCTCCATGACAATCGTCGTTCTGTGAGCTTCGCGTCGTCCGTTCAGACCCCCCACCCGAACGAAACTCATCGGGGTCGTCGTCGGGTGGGGCCAATTTGCCGTTCGATGCCGTCGAGCACGCAGTCGAGCCCGATGCCGTCGGTGACGGCCTGGAGGGGTCGGGCGGTCGGTTCGCAGGTGGCGGCGAGGATGGCGGGGAAGGCGTCGGCGTGTTCGCGGACGACGTCGGTCATCGCTGGTGTCAGCTGGCGGCTGGTGTCCCAGGGGAACGATCCGGCCGTGGCCAGGGAGTGCGCCGTGCGTACCTGGGCCGACAGGAGCAGCACGGCGTCGATCTGCTGATCTCCCGGCAAGCCGGTGTCGGTCAGGCTGCGTACGGCGCACTCGATCCAGCCCGTTTCGTTGGGGCCCATGACCCGAGTGCCGAGGGTGACGGTGGGGAGCCACGGGTGCCGCTGCCACACGGCCCACAGCTCCTCGGCGTAGCGGGTGAGCTTGGCCCGCCAGCCGGTTTGGTCGTCGAGGTCGGGTGGTGCCTCGACGGCTCGGTCGATCATGGCGGCCATCAGCACGTCCTTGTTGGGCACGTGCCGGTAGACGGCCATCTTGGTGAAGCCGAGCCGCTCGGCTACCCGCTGCATCGACACGGCGTCGATGCCTTCGGCGTCGGCGATCTCCACGGCCGCGGTGGCGAGGGTGTCGAGGGTGATGGTGGCCTTGGGTCCGCGGGTGGCCCCGGGCCGCCGGTTCCAGAGCACGTCGATCACGTCGACCGACGAAGTGGTGCGGGAGGTGAGGGTCATGGCTGGGCTCCGCTTCGTGGGATCGCAGGGGGTGGACAAGAAACAGTATCCGAGGTAAACAGTATCTGCAGGTAACAGATACCGATAGACACTGTATCCGGAGCCTGGCGAGATGCCAGGCATCTGAGAGTGGAGGACGACACATGACCATGACCCCTGCCATCACCGTGACCGAGGCGGCCGCCGTCGAGCAGGACCACGAGCGGGCGCACCGGCGAGAGGGCGGTGGATCGCCGACGTCGGGCCTGTGGCGTCCGGGCCTGACCGCCGCCGTGGTCGCCGCCGTGGCGACCTCCCTGGTCGCCGGTGCGGCCCGGGCCGTCGACGTGCCGCTCGCGATCGAGGGCGAGCAGATCCCGGTCGCCGGGGTTGCCGTGATGACCATGCTGTGCTCGGCCGTCGGTCTCCTGCTGGCGGGCGCCCTGAAGCGGTGGACGCCGGGCCCGCGGGCCGCCTTCACCTGGGTTGCCGTGGCGCTGACCGCAGTGTCGTTCGTGCCGTCGGTCAGCGCCGACGCCGACACGGCGACCAAGGTCGTGCTCGTCGCCACCCACGTCGTGGCGGCCGCCATCGTCGTGCCGGTGATCGTCCGCTCGCTGCCCGCCCGGCGTCCTCGCCCCTGACCCAACCGGACCACCTCACGCCACCCACGCCACGCACGTCCGCTACCGGATCAACCGCCGACCCGAACGATGTGCTGGTCGCGGCCCCCTGTGGGGCCCGGCCAGCACGTCTCCGTCGGTCATCTCCACGTCAGGGCGGCACGGTGACCCTGGCGCCTCAGGTGGGGTCGCCGGGGGCGAGGATCAGGCGGTAGCCGCCGTCGATCTCGGTCTCGGCGAGGAGGGCGGCGTGGCGGCGGTGCCAGGTGCCGTCGTCGAGGTCGCGGCGGAGGGCGGCCACGCCGCGGTCGACGACGGGAGCCGGGAGGCGGGCGATCCCGGAGATCGCGGCCCGCACGCCGGGGTCGAGGTAGGCGGCCGGGCGGCGCCACCAGGCGTGACAGAACCCGTCGGTGCAGTCGTGGGGGATGGGCAGCACATCCACGGTGCCGCCGCCGAGCGCCGTCGCGACGGCGTCGGGAGTTGGCAGGTCGCGGTCGAGGCCGACCATCTCCGGGAGGTAGTCCGTGACCAGCCACTGCTGGGCGTGCACGGCGTAGTCGAAGCTGAACACGACGACCGGCCCGCGCGTCACCCGACGGACGTCGGCGAGGCCGGCGGCGGCGTCCGGCCAGTGGTGCACAGAGAGCACGACGAGGGCACCGTCGAACGCCCGGTCGGGGAACGGGAGCTCGCCGGCGATCGCTCGGATGGCCGGGGCGGCCGAGGCCGGACGCTGGGCGATCATGGCGGCCGACGGCTCGACCGCCACGACCGTGCGGTCGGTGGGCTCGTAGGAGCCGGCACCGGCACCGACGTTGAGGACGGTCGCCGCATCACCGAGCGCCGCCCGGAGCCGCGCCTCGATCCTCGAGTCGGGCCGCCGCCGCTCGGCGTAGCCGACCCCGATCGTGTCGTAGACCTGCCCGGTCACGGGGCGAACCCGCAGAGAACGAGCACGGTGGCGTCGCGCTCGGGGCGCTCGGGGTCGTGGATCGACAGCTGGGCGAGGATGTAGCCGGTCATTGGTCGCCTCCGGTGGTGAAACGGGTGTGGATCCTGGCGAGGAGGTCGGCGAGGGAGACACCAAAGTATCGACCCGCACCGGACCGTTCATGAGAGCGCTTCCATAGGCACTGTGCCGGGGGTACTGTCGACGGTGAAGCGATTTCCTGGGTGCAGTGCCAGGGGGGAGGGGGTCCCGATGCAGGCTTCTCGTCGCACCGGAGTCCGGAGGTCGGCCGGAGCGCTGCTGGCGCTGCTCGTCGGGGCGGTGTGGGCCATGCCCGGTGTGCGGGCCCAGGAGGTCGGGGCCGAGCAGGTGGTCAACGGCGACTTCTCGGCCGGGATGGCTCCGTGGTTCTCGTCCCCCGATGCCGGCACCGTCGCCGACGGCGTGTTCTGCACCGACGTCCCGGGTGGGCTCGCCAACCCCTGGGACGCCATCGTCGGCCAGAACGACATCGCGCTCGAAGCCGGCGTCACCTACCAGCTGTCGTTCGACGCCTCGTCGACGCCCACCGCCAACCTGCGAGCCGTCGTGGGCCTGGCGGTGGCGCCCTTCGACGCCTACTTCGCCGAGAGCCCGACCGTCGGCGAGTCGCTGCAGACCTACACCTTCACGTTCACGCAGCCCACCTCGACACCGGACGGCCAGGTGGCCTTCCAGCTGGGCGGCGCCAGCACCGCGCACACGGTCTGCCTCGACAACGTCTCGCTCCGCGGCGGAGCCGAGCCCGAGCCGTACGTGCCCGACACCGGGCCACGCGTGCGCGTGAACCAGGTCGGCTACCTGCCGCACGGCCCCAAGGGCGCCACCCTCGTCACCGAGGCGACCGACCGGCTGCCGTGGGCGCTCGAGAACCAGAGGGGCCACGTCGTCGCGCGGGGCCGCACCCGCCCGGCCGGCGTCGACCGCACGTCGGGCCTGAACCTGCACACGATCGACTTCGGCGACGTCACCCGGTCGGACCGCGGCTACACGCTGGTCGCCGACGGCGAGACCAGCCACCCGTTCGACATCGCCTCCGACGCCTACGAGCGCTTGCGGGTCGACGCCCTGTCGGTGTACTACCCGCAGCGCAGCGGCACGCCGATCGACGGCACCATCGTCGGCGACGACGCCTACTCCCGCGCCGCCGGCCACGTGGGCGTCGCTCCGAACCGGGGCGACCTCGACGTGGATTGCCAGCCACCCGAGGTGTCGCTGCCCGTCTACGGCGAGCCGTGGACCTGTGACTACGCCCTCGACGTCGTCGGCGGGTGGTACGACGCCGGCGACCACGGCAAGTACGTGGTCAACGGCGGGATCTCCGTGGCGCAGCTGATGAGCACCTGGGAGCGCAACGGCACCGCCCGCAGCGCGGACCGGGGCGCTCTGGGCGACCGCACCCTGCGGGTCCCCGAGCGGGGCAACCGGGTGCCCGACGTCCTCGACGAGGCCCGCTGGGAGCTGGAGTGGATGCTGACCATGCAGGTGCCGGCCGGCGAGCCGTTGGCGGGCATGGTCCACCACAAGGTCCACGACAGCGCGTGGACCGGCCTGCCGCTCGACCCGGCAGCCGACCCCATGGTGCGCGAGCTGCATCGCCCGTCGACCGCCGCCACCCTCAACCTGGCAGCCGTGGCCGCCCAGGGGGCGCGGATCTTCAAGCCCTACGACCGCGCGTTCTCCGACCGGCTGCTGGGCGCGGCCCGCACGGCGTGGTCGGCCGCGCTCGCCAACCCGCCGCTGTACGCACCGGTCGCTGACGGGGCGTCGGGCGGTGGGCCCTACGACGACACGAACGTCACCGACGAGACCTACTGGGCCGCGGCCGAGCTCTACGTCACCACCGGCGAACGGCGCTTCAAGGACGCGGTGCTGACGTCGCCGCTGCACCGGGCCGACGTGTTCGACGTCGACGGCTTCGACTGGGGCCATGTGGCCGCGCTCGGCCGGCTCGACCTGGCCACCGTGCCCAACCACCTGCCCGACCGTCAGCGGGTGGGCCGCTCGGTGGTCGACGGCGCCGATGCCCTGCTCTCACTCCAGGGCCAGCAGCCGTGGGGCCAGCCGTACGCGCCGGCCGACAACCTCTGGGCCTGGGGCTCCACGAGCCAGATCCTCAACAACCTCGTGGTGATCGCCACCGCCTACGACCTCACGGGCGACGAGGAGTACCAGGGCGCGGTGATCGAGGGGATGGACTTCCTGCTCGGACGCAACGCGCTGAACATCTCCTACGTCACGGGCTACGGCGACGTGTTCTCGCAGAACCAGCACAGCCGCATGTACGCCCATCAGCTCAACGCCGAGCTGCCCAACCCGCCCGTCGGGTTCATCGCCGGCGGCCCGAACTCGGGCATCCAGGATCCCGTGGCCCAGGCCCTGCTGAGCGACTGCCCGGCGACGCCGCAGTTCTGCTACATCGACGACATCGAGTCGTGGTCCACCAACGAGATCACGATCAACTGGAACTCGACGCTCTCATGGGTGGCCTCCTTCGTCGCCGACCAGGACAACGGAGGCCGTTAGTCCCAGGCCAGGACGATTGGACACATCTTCCCGACGTTCGACCTCCTTGGCCTTCACGAACGCGTAGGGTCGATGATGCGGGCATTCGCGGGTTTCCGGCGGCGAACGGCGAAAGTCATAGCGGGATGTCGTCAGTCGGCATGTCGTACGGGTTCACAGTCGGCTAACCCGCGCGAACGTTGGATCCGCTACGGAGGCAATCGCGATGACCATTTGGCGCCTGGTGGCGGCTCTTGTCTGTACGACCGTCGTCACGGGCTGCAGTAGCGGCGGCGATGAATCATCGACAGCAGGCACCGAACTGTCACCGTCGACGTCACCGTCGACGTCGACCAGCCAGCCACCACCACTACCACCGACCTCTGCCAGCGGCGATTCGGATCTGATGACGTTGCCTGACGCGGTCGGCATGGATCTCCAAGCCGCGCAGGACGCCATGCAGGCTGCGGGGTTCTACATCCTCAGGTCCCATGACGCGACTGGTCAGGATCGCTTCCAGGTATCTGACCGCAACTGGACCGTCTGTGACCAAAGCCCGCCCGGCGGCAGTCAGGCGAGCGCCGACACGACGATCGATTTCGGTGCAGTGAAGGACGACGAGTCCTGCCTGTGATCCCGTGTTCGTAGCGATATGACCTCGCCGGTGCGTCGAATGACGAGTTCCAAAGGGGTTGGTGAGTCGTTTGTGGTCGTTTAGTCGTTCTTGAGTTGGTTGTGGTCGGTCTCCGACGACGAACGACTCGACTGTGGGTTGGCGGCTACAGATGACTCGGGACGACCACTTCGGTCGCTCGACGCCCCACGTCGGTGGGCGGGGGTTACGGTGTCGGCGATGCGGGAGGTGCCTGATCGGCTGGCCCGGCTCGACGCCCGGCGGCGTTGGGCCAGGGCGCGTGCGCCTGTCTGGTTCGGGCTGGGCGTCGTGATCCTTGCTGTCGCCCTGGCCGGCACGGGGCTGGTGGTCCTGGGGATGCTGGGCCGCCTGGTCAGCCTGGCCGTCGACCGTCCGCTCCGTGACCTGCCGATCTGGGGATGGGCCGGGTGGGTCGCCGCCGGCTTCGCCGTGGCGGGCCTGGCGCTGGCGGTCGCCTCGGTCGTCTTCTCCGTATTGCGCCGTGGCGCTGAGCTCATCCTGCGTGACGTGGGAGCGGTGCGGTTGGACTCCGACCCGCCGGCCGGGGTCGACGACGTGGACGACGTCGATGACGTGGACGACGTGCTGGTGACACGGCTCCACAACGTGGTCGACGGGCTGTCCCTCGGGCTGGGAGTGTCGCCGCCGAGGCTGGCGCTGGTGGACGACCCCGCGGCGAACGCCCTGTCGGTGCGCGGCTGGAGAGACGAGACCCTGGTGGTCACGTCCGGCCTGCTCCGTCTCACCCGGGACGAGCTCGAGGCAGTCGCCGCCCATGAGCTGGCCCACCTCCACGCCCGGGACGCCCGCTGGGTCACCGCTGCGGCGGCGTCGCTCGGACGTGTCCGAGGAGTCGCTCACGTGCTGGCGGGCGTCGGTGGTCTGTTGCTGGCGATCGTCGCCTTCGGGCTGGAAGGCGGATCGTTCCTGTTCACCCCCTTCGCCGGCGCGCTCCTCATCGGGGGCTTCGCGGTCGCGGTGGATCTGCGGGTCGGAGCCGCACAGGAGAGCATGCGGGTCGAGAGCGACGAGATCGCCGACGTCGCCGCCGTCCTGCTGGCTCGCAACCCGGCTGCGCTCGCCTCGGTGTGCGACCACCTGGCGCACGTCCCCTCGCGGGTGCGGCGCACGAGCTGGCGGGCCGACCACCTGTGGTTCACGCCCCTGCCCGCCGAGAAGGTCTCCGACGGCGACGACGACCCGGTCTGGAGCCTGCGCTTCTGGCGCTCCCTCGCACCAGACCGGTCCGCTTCGGACTCCACGGGAGAGGTCGCCGCCCTGACCGCCCGAGCCACCGCCGCCTATCAGGCCGCGGGCCTCGCCGCTCCGCCCGCTCCTTCCCTCGATCACCCCAGGTGACCTGCTCGGCTGCGGGTCAGCGCGTTCGTCGGGGCGGGTGGTCTGTCATCATCTCGACGTGATGCAACGAGCCGTCGGTGGGGGCTGGTCGTCGTGAGGTGGGGGCTGTACGGGCTCCACAAGGGCAGCAGCGTCGATCCCGACGTGCTGGCCCGTCGGGCACGGCGGGCCGAGGACGCCGGCTTCGAGTCCCTGTGGATCGGCGACCACGTGGCTCTCCCGGTCGATGCCCCGGACCCGCCCGACGAACCTCGCCTCGAGCTCGTGGTCACCTTGGCCCACCTGGCGGCGGTGACCAGCCGGGTGCGGCTGGCGACCGGCGTCGCCGTCCTCCCCGGGCGGCACCCGGTCCTGCTGGCCAAGCAGCTGACCTCGATCGACGTCCTCTCGAAGGGGCGGTTGATCGTCGGCATCGGCGTCGGCCACGTCGAAGCGGAGCTGGAGGCATTGGGAGCGTCGGTCGCCGATCGTGGCGCCCGGACCGACGAGCACCTGGCGGCGATGCGGGCGCTCTGGGACGAGCCGACGCCTTCGTTCGCCGGGCGGTTCGTCTCCTTCTCCGGCGTCGTGGCACGACCGCGACCGGTCCAGAGGCCACACCGCCGATCGTGTGCGGCGGGCACTCACCGGCGAGCTATCGCCGCACGGTCCAGGTCGCGAACGGCTGGTACGGGTGGGAGCTCGATCCTGAGCAGACAGCCGGTGCGCTGGGCGCCCTTGCCGAGGCCGGGGATCGCTACGAGCGTCCGGCCGAGCTGGGCGACGTCGAGATCACGATCACACCACCCGCTGGCTTCGACGTCGACATGGCCCGCCGGTACGTCGACGTCGGCGTCCACCGGCTGGTCCTCCAGGCTCCGACCTCGGAGGGTTCAGCCGTCGACGACCTCATCGAGTCGGCCGGCGACACCCTCGTCGGCGGAGTGTGACGATCACGATCCGCCCGGCTCGGGCCGACGACGGCGTCGTTCTCCAGGAGATCGAGCGGACGGCCGGCGAGCGGTTCCGCGACGTCGGCATGAGCGAGATCGCCGACGCCGATCCGGGCTCGGTGGAGAGCCTGGCCGCTTACGCAGCGGCTCGCCGGTCGTGGGTGGCGACGACCGACGCCGCACCAGGAGCCGTGGGCTACGTGCTGGTCGACGTGGTCGACGGCTGCGCCCACGTCGAACAGGTCAGCGTCCGGCCCGACCACCAGGGCGCGGGCGTGGGACGTGCGCTGCTCGACCAGGTGCGGGCCTGGGCGGTCGAGTCCGGCCGGCCGGCGATCACGCTGACCACCTTCACCGACGTGCCGTGGAACCGCCCGCTCTACCAACACCTCGGCTTCCGGGTGCTGGCCGAGCACGAGATCGGCCCCGAGCTCCGATCCCTTCGAGCCAGCGAGGCAGCCCATGGCCTCGACCCGGAGGTCCGCGTGTGCATGCGCCTCGATCTGTAGTCGGCTGTGGCGATGTCCGATCGCCCCGACGATGTCGACCCTGACATGAGGATCGAGCCCGCGCAGGTGCAGCGGTCGTACGACCGGGTGGCGGAGCGGTACGCCGAGATGTTCGTCGGCGAGCTGGCGGGCAAGCCGCTCGACCGGGCGCTGCTGTCGGTCGTGGCGGAGGACGTGGCGGGTCGGGGCGGTGGGCCGCAGCTGATCGGGGACCTGGGGGCGGGGCCCGGGCAGATCGGGGCGTACCTCGCCGGGGTGGGGGCCGAGGTGACGGCGCTGGACCTGTCACCGGCCATGGCGACGCTGGCGCACGATCGGATGGCGCTGCCGGCGGTGGCCGGGTCGCTGACGGCGCTGCCCTACGGCCCCGGATCGCTCGGCGGGGCCGTGGGCTTCTACTGCCTCATCCACCTCGACGACCACGCCCTGGACGTCGCCGCCGGAGAGCTGGCCCGGGTCGTCGTCGCCGGCGGGCCGCTGCTCGTCGCCTTCCACACCGGCCGGGAGGTGCGACACCTCGACACCTGGCACGGGGAGGACGTCGACCTCGACCTCCGCTTCCTCGAAGCCGGCCCGGTGGGGGACTGCCTCGAGCGGGCAGGGTTCGTCGTCGAGCTCACCGCCGAGCGCCGCCCCTACCCCGACGAGGGCGACACCCGCCGCACCTACCTGCTGGCCCGACGGTCCGTCACTCCTCGGGGCTGAGGGTTGTCAGGCTCTCGGGCCGCCGGGCCGCCGGGCCGGCGGGCCGGCGGGACCGGGGTCATTCGACGAGGTCGGGGTCGGCGGACTCGATCGCCTCGGTGAGGTCCTCGAGGGCCGTGGAGTAGTCGGTGTAGTTGCGGAGCCAGTAGGCGGGCCAGACCGCGGTGGCATCGGCGGCGCCGGCCTTCAGGAACGACCAGCCGGGCTGGCGCGCGGCCTGCTCGACGTTGCCCGGGTAGCCGCGCTGGTCGACGATGAGCAGGTCGGCCTGGTACTTGTCGGCGTTCTCCCAGCTGAGGGTCTCCCAGTACTCGAAGCCCTCGTCGGGGGTGTCGGGGACGACGATGTCGAGGCCCCAGGCGGTGAAGTCGGCCAGCTCGGCAGACTCCTCGGGGACGGCCACGTAGAGCGACTCCGGGGTGGGTGACACCGCCAGGACGCTGAGGTCGGGCTGCGCCTCGGTGGCGGCGGTGAAGTCGGCCTGCGCGGTCTCGAAGCGCTCGCGGTCGGCGACCACCTCGGTGGCGTCGAGGTCGGCGCCGAGGCTGGTGGCGAGCGCCTCGTAGTCCTCGATCATCGTGTGGATCGAGGGCCCCTGCGCCGGCCCCGCGATGGGGGCGATCTCCCGGAGCTGCTGGCTGGCCGCCCCCGTGCCCTCCTCGAGGCCGCTGTAGGCCTCCTCGACCGGCCACCACTCGGCGACGATCAGGTCGGGCTGCAGGGCGGCGACGGCCTCGACGTTGACGATGCCCCACTCCTCGCCGACGATCTCGATGCCGTCGAGGTCGAGGTTGCGGAGCGCCAGGTCCTCCTCGACGGCCTGGTCGGCGTAGATGCCGACGGGGCGGATGCCCAGCGGGATCAGCGCCGCGGCGGAGCTGCCGTGCATCACGATCCGCTCGGGGACGGCGTCGAGCGTGGTCTCCTGGCCCGACCCGTCGACGTAGCTCCAGCCGTCGTCGGCGGCGGCTTCGTCGGTCCCGTCGTCGGCAGTGGCTTCGTCGGTGCCGTCGTCGGCCGCCGATGTCTCGTTCCCATCGTCGTCGGACCCGCACGCCGTCATTGCAAGCAACGCCAACGCTCCGACCAGCACCCCGGTTCGTCTGCCCATGGGCCGGCATGTTGGCCTAACCATGTGGATTAAGCAAGCCTAACTCTCAGGTTCGATCCCCCATCGGGGTGTCGGCGTCCGCGGGACTCCCCCGATCACCCACGGCGGTTGCGAGCGCACAGTGTCGCCATGGACACAACCGCAGTCCTCGACGAACCCCGGGTGACCGCCCGACGACTCCGACCGTTGCTCGGCGGCTCCGTGACCGTGCGGACCCCGTCGGCCCTGCTCCGCGGCACCCTGCTCTCCTGCGTGAGGGGCAGTGCGTGGTTCGTGGTCGACGACGCCGACGTCCTCATCGACCTCGACGAGATCACCTGGATCGTGCCCGCCTGAGCGGTGGCGGCCGAGGCCGAGCGCTACGGGTGGAGGACGATCTTGCCGTGGGTGTGGCGCTTCTCGAGCTCTCGGAACGCGTCCTGGACCTGGTCGAGGGGGTAGACCCGGGCGATGGGGATCTCCAGGCGGCCTTCGGCGACGTCGCGGGCCAGCTCGGCGAGGATCTCAGGGCCGTGGGCGGCGGCGTTGCCGTCGGCCTTGACCCCGTACTTCTGGGCGGCAGCGAAGTCGATGACCGTGTTGATCCGGTCGGGCTTCACGCCGAGGTCGATCGCCAGCTCCACGTAGCCGCCGCCGAACGCGTCGGCCAGGGCGTCGACGTGCCCGCCCGACGCCGCCCGGATGCGATCGGCGACGCCCTCGCCGTAGGCGACCGGGATGACGCCGTGGTCGGCGAGCCAGCGGTGGTTGGCCTCGCTGGCCAGCCCGACGACGGTGGCACCCGTGTTGCGAGCGAGCTGCACCGCGACGGACCCGATGCCGCCGGCCGCACCCGCGACGACGACGGTCTCGCCCTTGACGGGTGACACGGCCCGGACCGAGGCGTAGGCCGCGGTGCCGGCGACGAACAGGGAGCCCGCGGCGTCCCAGGGCACGCCGGGCGGGCGGTGGGTCAGCTTGTCGGTCTCGGTGACGACCAGCTCGGCCTGGCTGGCGCGGCCGTAGGTGAAGCCGAGCACCTCGTCGCCCACGGCGAAGCCCTCGGCACCGTCGCCGACCTCTTCGACGGTGCCGGCGAGGTCGCTGCCCTGCCCCGACGGGAACGTGGACGGCCAGCGGTCGCGCATGAACCCCTGGCGGATGGCGGCCTCGCCGGGGTTGATCGCTGCCGCCGCGACCCTGACCAGCACCTGGCCCGGACCGGGAGACGGTCGCTCGACCTCCACCACCTGCAACACGTCGATCCCGCCGTACTCGTCGAACCGGACAGCTCGAGGCATCGCAGCGCTCCTTCGTCGTCGGATCGTGAGGGTTCAACCTGCGCCCAACGGTGGGGGCCGAGGCTTCATTCCGTCGACATGGCGGACCGGTCGGCCATGCTGGCCGGCATGAGCGAGCTCCTCGGGTTCCACCACGTCGCGCTGACCGTCGGCGACTGCGACGCCAGCGTCGAGTGGTACGCCACGGTCCTCGGCTTCGAGGAGATGTTCCGGGAGGAGACCGAGCCGCGACGGGCCTGCGTCATGCGCTTCCCCGGAGGTGCCGACGGCGTGGCCCTGGTCGAGCACCGGCCGAGCGAGGGCGACGGGTTCGACCACCGTCACCAGGGCCTCGATCACCTCGCCTTCACCGTCGCCTCCCAGGAGGAGCTCGAACGGTGGGCGGAGCGACTCACCGGGGCGGGCGTCGAGCACTCGGGTGTGATCGAGATCCCGCCGGGCGCCATCCTCAACCTCAAGGACCCCGACGGGATCGCCCTCGCCCTGTTCTGGGATCGGCGGGGCGACGAGGTCAGATCTCGATGACCAGGTCCCGTGGGTCGTCGGGCTCGCCGGACTGGTCGCCCTCGAGGGTGTGCTCGTAGGCGTCGCGTGGCGGCTTCCCCTCGACGAACTCGCCGAGGGCCATCATCGCCCGGCCGACGGCGATGGAGTCGGTCGAACGAGGCCGGGGTGGCGTGCTCGTCACGGTCGTCGGGTCGACGCCGTCGGCTCCGGGTCGCTCGCTCATGCGGGCCACGCTAGCGGCGGGTCTCCTCGAAGCTCCGGCGGCGGGGTGCGGGCCGGACCCGGGCTAGGCGGAAGCGACGGACCGATGCCATGGGGCCGCACGGTCGTTGCGGCGCCGACGAACCGAAACGGTCGCTCGACACCGCAACGATGGCGACAGCCCGACAACACCACCGGGGACCCGACCGAGGCTGAGAAGGCGCCAACTGAACGGCATTGACCGCCTGAACCGCGCCCGTCAGGGCTTGTGGGCGACGGCGGCGTAGATGGGGGTGAGGCGGGTGGGCGGGGAAGGGGTGGGGGCGACGGCGGTGGGGCGCCAGGTGTCGATGGGGACGAGGCCGGGGGAGACCAGGTCGAGGCCGTCGAAGAAGCGGGCGATCTCGGCGTGGCCCCGCAGCGACCACGCCTCGCGCAGGGCCGCGGACAGCCGGGCCGAGGCCTCGGGCATGCCCTCCGCCTCGAGGTCGTCGCCGGCGTGGGCGATCACCAGGTAGCTGCCCGACGGCACCCCCTTGAGCAGCCGGGCCACCAGGCCGTGGGGGTCGTCGCCGTCGGGGACGAAGTTGAGCGTCGTCGGCAGGATCACCCCGACCGGCAGCGTGAGGTCGAGGGTGTCGGCCGCCTGTCGCAGGATCAGCGGGGGGTCCCGCAACGAGCCGTGCAGGTAGGCGGTGGCGCCCTCGTCCGACCCGACCTGCAGGCAGTGCGACTTGGCCAGCGCCACCGGGTCGTTGCCGACGTAGACGACGCGTGCGTCGGGCGCCGCCATCTGGGCCACGTCGTGGACGTTCCTGTCGCTGGGGATGGCCACGCCGACGTTGAGGAACTGCCGCACCCCGGCCTCGCCGGCCAGGAAGCGCACCGATCGGCCGACGAACGCCCCCAGCGTCCGCACCGCGGCCTGCGCCGTCTTGACGCCGCCGGGCAGTGCCTGGCTCATGCGGTCGGCGACGTCACGATCGGCGGCGAAGTTGTCGTCGCCGCCGGCGAGGTAGTTCTGGATCCGAGCGGCGTGAGGCACGTCGCCATCGATCGCGAACGGGTCACGATCGTGGTCGCTCGGGCTCGACGGATCTCTCAACTCACGCCTTTCGGGCACGTGAAAGTCTGCCCAGTGTAGGGATCCCGTCAGGATCCGTCCTGGTGAAAGCAGGGGCGATTGCTTGACACGGTCGGCCTCGGGCATTAGATAACCTTCTAGTTATGGAACTAGCCGGTTATGAAGAGATGAGCCCGGAGCAGCTGGACGCCACGTTCGCGGCGCTGGCCGACCGCACGCGGCGGGCCATCCTCGGCCGGTTGGCGTCGGGCGAGGCCACCGTCACCGAGCTGGCCGAGCCGTTCGCCATGAGTCAGCCCGCCGTGTCGAAGCACCTCAAGGTGCTGGAGCGGGCCGGGCTCGTCACCCGCAGCCGCGACGCCCAGCGGCGGCCCTGCCGGCTGGAGGCCCGCCCCCTCAAGGCCGCCACCGACTGGCTCGCCGACTACCGCGACTACTGGGAGGCCAGCTACCAGCGCCTCGACCGCCTGCTGGGCGAGCTGACAGCCGTTGAGGCCCGCCGGTCCCGCGACCGCAAGAAGGGCAAGCCGTGAGCCTGCGGGTGACGACGCCGAACGAGACGGACCTCGTGCTCACCCGGCAGCTCGGGGCGCGGCGGGAGCTCGTGTTCAGGGCGCTCACCACGCCGGACCTGCTCAAGCGGTGGCTCGGGGCGCAGGGGTGGCACCTGGTGGAGTGCGACATCGACCTGCGTGTCGGCGGCGCCTGGCGGTTCATGTCCCGAGGGCCGGGCGGGGCGACGATGGGTCACGGCGGCGTGTACCGCGAGGTCGTCGCCCCCGAGCGGCTCGTCTACACCGAGTCCTACGACGACCAGTGGTACCCCGGCGAGGCGCTGGTCACCGCCGTCCTCACCGAGGCCGAGGTCGACCAGAGCGACCGCACCGTCCTCACCACCACGTTGACCTACCCGTCCCGCGAGGTGCGCGACGCCGTCACCCGCACGCCCATGGAGCGCGGCGTCGGTGAGGGCTACACCCGCCTCGACCGGGTCCTCCGCGACCTGACCACCACCGAAGGAGACACTCCACCATGAACTGGACGCTCGAGGTCGTCATCGTGCCCGTCACGGACGTGGACCGCGCCAAGTCGTTCTACGCCGACCAGCTGGGCTTCGACGTCGACCACGACACCGACCACGGCGACGTCCGCTTCGTGCAGCTGACGCCGCCCGGCTCCGGCTGCTCGATCGTGATCGGCAAGGGCCTCGACGCCATGGAGCCCGGGTCGCTCAAGGGCGTGCAGCTGATCGTCGGCGACCTGCCCGCCGCCCGGGCCCAGCTGGTCGAGCGGGGCGTCGACGTGGGCGAGATCCAGATCGCCGGCCCCACCGGGTTCCGGCCCCGCACGGAAGCCGACACCGACCTCGACAACGTCGGCGTCATGTCCTTCGACGACCCCGACGGCAACAGCTGGGTGGTCCAGCAGATCACCGCCCGCGCCGGGACAGCCTGACCAGCTGCCCCGGCTTGGGGTGGCGGGCTCTGTCGGCGGGTGAACGTGCCGTCGAGGACAGGTTCACCCGCCGCCGGTTGGCCAACGGTTGGTCACGCTGCGCTCACGGATTGAGGCAGACGGTGTCCTTGTCGCCGAGCTCCGCGATCGGGATGCGGTGGTAGGTGCCGTCCGGGCAGGTGATCCTGGGGTTCAGCTCGGTGAACATCCCGTCGGGCGACTCGTAGCCGGGCACGTTCCACACGTGGACCATGTAGGCGGTGAACGCGATGAAGTTGCCGCCCGCCTCGGTGCACATCTGCTCGGTGACGCCCTCGAGGTCGGCGCCGAACGGCGTGTCGATCCCGCCGTCGGCGGACGCCGTGATGCACACCCGCTCGTGGTAGTGCCAGTGGTCGTTCGGTCCGACGAACCCCTCGGGCTCGGTGTCCATCCCGGCGGCCATGAACATGTATCCGGCGAGCGGGGCATCGGAGGCGAGCCCGTCGTAGATCAGCAACGGCCGGGCGAGGTCCTCGGCATCCATGTCGCCGTCGTTGTTGAGCCCGTAGTCGGGGCTCATGTAGTGGGTGCCGAGGCCGGGGGAGAAGGGGCCTGCCCGGCTCCACCCGGCGGCCTCGGCAGCGCCGAGCGTCGGGTACTTCGCCACGAGGTCGGCGGTGGCGGCGAGCTGGCCCGACAGCGCCACGGTCTCGTCGGGCGTGAGCGGTTCGTCCTGGCCGCGCTCGTGCTGGTGGCCGTTGGACAGCTCCGAGAAGCCCTTGTCGTCGGCCCCGGCCCCCGAGGCGGCGCCGCCGTGGTCGTGGCCGTTGGCGTCCATGGCGGCGTGCGAGCCGTGGCTGCCCGAGGCGTGGTCGCGGGCCGACGGCGACGCGACGGCGGCCGTCGCGAACACCACGGCGGCGACCGCGCCCACCAGGCCCAGGCTCCGCGACCGGAACAGTCGGGCGCCCGGCCCCACCAGCAGCGACAGGGCGGCCACCACGGCGACGGCCTCGAGCGCCACGCACACGCCGTCGACGATCGACACCGACTCGGCGTGCCCGGAGTGGGAGCCGAACGGCAGGCCGGCGGTGCGGCTCACCGCCCAGGCGCCGATCAGCGCGACGCCGCTCGCCGCCGTGACGCCGTACATCCAGCGGGCCGGCCGCACCACCAGGGCGACGGCCAGCGCCAGCTGCAGCCAGCCGGCGGCGACGAACCCGGCGCCTTCGACCGCCGACTCGCCGAGGTGCGACGGTGCCATGGCGAAGTGGATGGCGCCGGCGCCGCCGAGCAGGGCAGCGAGCAGCCAGTGCTCGACGCCGACGCCGGAGCCGGTGCCGGCATCCGGATCTGTGGGTGGGACCGCGGACGCGACGGCCGGCGCCGCGTCCTCTCGGTCGAGAACGTCCGTCATCGTGAAACCCCCATCGACGGACCCCCCGTCCGCCTCGGTACCACCGTAAGACACCTGACTTATCAGTCAAGGGCGAACAGGTGACAGACGCGCCGACAGCCAAAGAGGCCCTGACCACCGGACCGTGGCCAGGACCTCTTGCTGGCGGTCGTGCCGCCGGGCCGCAGCCGGAGGGTTCGCCGCCGACCCTCCGGCTGCTCCGCCGGGTCCGACAGCCGCTACCGCTGGCGCTGGGAACAACCGCCAAGACAGCAAGGTACGCGGGCACCCGTCGCGGGGGATCAGTAGCTCCTACGTATTCGTGCACGACCTGATACGTAGAGGTCAGAGCGTGTCCCGGGGAGCCTTTACAGGACGCCCGCATAGGATCCGGGCGTGGTCACGCGCTGGCCGCTGGTGGGACGGGACGTGGAGCTCGAACGCTTGCGGCAACTGTTGCGAGCCGACCGCGGACCGAGGGGGGCCGCGGTCTTCGGGGACGCGGGCGTCGGCAAGACACGCCTGGTCGCCGAGGTGATCGAGGAGCTGCAGGCCGACGACGGGAACGGCGGGACGTCGGTCGAGTGGGTGCGGGCGACGGAGGCGGCCAAGCGCATCCCGCTCGGGTCGTTCGCCCACCTGCTGGCCCCCGGCGACGAGGCCCACCAGCGCGAGGACCTTCTCCACCTCGCCCTGGCCCGGCTCCACGAACGGGCGGGCAGCGGTCGCTTCCTGCTGGCCGTCGACGACGCCCACATGCTCGACGACGTGTCGGTGGCGCTCCTCCACCTGGCGGTGACGCAGTCGGACATCCGGGTGCTGCTCAGTGTCCGCTCGGGCGAGCCGGACCTGCCGCGCGGCCTGGTGGCGCTGTGGAAGGACGAGCTGCTGACCCGCGTCGACGTGAGCCCGCTCGACCGCGACGCCACCGAGAACCTCGTGCTGGCGGCGCTGGGCGGCGGGGGCGGGGGCGTGCCGGCGTCGCTGCTCGACCGCATCTGGCAGCTGAGCCGGGGCAACGCCCTGTTCGTCCGCGAGCTGGTCACCGCCGCGGTCGAGCGCCGCGGCGCCGGTGGCGGGGGCGGCCGCATCGTGCTGCCGGCCAAGGGCACCCGGGAGCGGCTGCGCGAGCTGGTGGAGGAGCGCCTGCGGCTGCTCGAGCCCGACGCCCGCGCTGCGCTGGAGATCGTGGCGGTGGGCGAGCAGGTGCCACTCGACGTCGCGGAGCGGCTGGCCGGCGTCGCCCACCTCGAGGTGCTGGAGCGGCGGGGTCTGGCCGAGATCGTCGACACCGACCGGGGCGGCATCGTCCAGGTGGCCCACCCCCTCTACGGCGAGGTGCTGGCCGAAGGGCTGCCGCGGGTGCGACGGCGGGCACTGCTGCGCGACCTCGTCGAGGCGGTCGGGGAGCGCGACGCCGACCCGCACTTCGACCGCCTGCGACTGGCCACCTGGCGGCTCGAGTCGGGCGACCCCGGTGACCCCGAGCAGCTGCTGCCGCTGGCTCGGGAGGCGATGGGTCGCCTCGATCACCACCTGGCGGAGCGGCTGGCCCGGGCCGCCGGCGGCACCGCGCGGGCCGACGCCGGCCTCGTGCTCGGCGAGGCGCTGTCGGGGCAGGGCCGCATCGACGACGCCCAGGCCGCGCTGGCCGGCCTCCAGGCGTCGGACCCGGAGCTGGTGGCGCGCATCGCCATCGCCCGGGCCAGCGAGCTGTTCCTCCACCTCGACCGCTCCGGCGACGCCTTCGACGTGCTGCGCACCGCCGACGACGAGCTCGACGGCCATCCCGGCTGGCAGGCGGAGTGCCGCTCGGTGCTGGCGCAGATGTACATGTTCTCGCTGCGGCTCGACGAGGCCGGTGGGATCGCCGACGCCCTGCTGGCATCGCCCGACGTGCCCGAGCCGGCCCGGGTGCGGGCGGTGAGCGTGGCGGTGACCGCCTGGGGTGCCGACGGCCGGATCGACGCGGCGCTGGGCCTGCTGGGCGACGACCTGCACGCCTCCGCCCGGCGCCACCGCCTCGAGGTGCCCTACGGCGACCTGCAGCTGCGCATGGCCAAGTTCCAGGCCCTCTACTGGGCGGGCCGGGTGGAGGAGATCGACGCCTACACGGTCGCCAACCTGGGCCTCGACGTAGTCCACCCGCCGCCGTCGCTGCGGGGGATCCTGGCGGGGTTCCGGGGCGGCGCCCTGCTGCTGCGGGGCCATGCCGCCGACGCGCTGGCCGAGCTGCAGCGGTCGTCCCGGGCGCTGGAGGAGAACGACTGGTTCGGGCAGCGCCCGCTGGCCGAGGCGATGCGCACCCGGGCGGCCGTGTTCGCCGGCGATCTCGACACCGCCGAGGCCGCCCTCCGCGACGCCGACGTCGCCTACCGGGCCGACCCGCTCCGGGGCGCCCGGACGCTGCCGTACATCGAGCTGTCGCGGTCGTGGCTGCTGGCGGCGCACGGCGACGTCACCGAGGCGGCCCAGCGGTGCCTGGGCCTGGCCACGGCGATGGAGCTCGTGGCCAAGCCCGTCGCCGTGGAGGTCCTGCACGCCGCGGTCCGGCTGGGTCGGGCGGCGGACGCGGCGGAGGCGATGGAGCGCCTGGCGCTGGTGGTCGACGGCCCGCTGGTGCAGCTGATGGCCCGCCACACGCGGGCGCTGGCGACGGGCGACGCCGCCGGCCTGGCGTCGGTGGCGGGCGACTTCGCCGCGCTGGGCGCCGACCTGCTGGCGGCGGAGGCGTACCGGTCGGCGGCCAACGCCCTCCGGCGCGAGGGCCTGGGCGCCTCGGCGTCGGCGGCGGCGCGCCGGGCCGAGGAGCTGCTGGACGTCTGCGGGCACCCGTCGTCGTCGGCGTTGGAGCTGCTGGTGGCCTCGGGCGAGGAGCTGACCGACCGTGAGCGCCAGGTGGCGCTGCTCGCCGCGGCGGGTCGCACCAGCCCGGAGATCGCCGAGGCGCTGTACCTGTCGGTGCGCACGGTCGACACCCACCTGCACCGCGTGTACCGCAAGCTGTCGATCGACGGCCGCCACGAGCTGGCCCACGCCCTGGGGACCACCGGAGCGCGGGTTACGTAGCGCCTACTGATGCCGGGGTCAGCCGGGGTACGTACGTTGCGACCTGTGAGCGAGCCTCTCGCCGTCGGGGCCGGTGCCCCCGCCGACCCCGATCCGCTCGCCCCCGACGACGTGGTCGACGCGGTGGCGGCGTTCGTCGACGACCTCGTGGAGGACGACGGCGCCGAGGGCGAGGGCGGCGATAACGGGAACGGCGAGGTCGACGAGGAGGACGACGCCGACCCGGATTGACGTGGTCGCGGGCGGTACCGTCAGGCGGATGTCGTGGCCTGTGGGCGTGGGCGGGAGCTAGTCGATGCTGCCGTTGCGCGACGAGAACCCGGTCAGCCGGCCGCCGATCGTCACCTGGCTGATCATCGCGGCCTGCATCGTCGCCTACCTGGCCTGGCAGCCGGGCCCGTTCGCGAGCAGCGACCAGGACAGCAGCGACGACACGGTCTTCTTCCTGGAGAACGCGGCCATCCCCTGCGAGGTGCGGGAGGGCCGCCCCCTCGACCTGCAGGAGGTGGATGCCACCTACCGGTTGGGCGACGTCGACTCCTGCGACGTCGACGACGGCGAGTCCGACGCGGTCTTCCCCGACAAGAACGTGTGGCTGTCGGTGGTCACGTCGATCTTCATGCACGGCAGCCTGTGGCACATCGGCGGCAACCTGCTGTTCCTGTGGGTCTTCGGCAACAACGTCGAGGACGTGATGGGACGGTTGGCCTACCCGGTCTTCTACCTGGTGGGCGGCATCGTGGGCACGCTCGCGCACGTGGCCCTCGAGCCGGACTCCACCGTGCCGGTGGTGGGCGCGTCGGGTGCGATCGCCGCGGTGATGGGCGCCTACCTGGTGCTCTTCCCCGCGGCCAGGGTCCGGACGCTGGTCTTCTTCGTGGTGGTCGACATCCCGGCTGCCGTTCTGCTGCTGTTCTGGTTCGTGCTGCAGTTCTTCACCGACCCGAACGACAGCGTGGCCTGGGCCGCGCACGTGGGCGGGTTCGTGTTCGGCATCCTCGCCGGCCTGGTGGTCCGGGCCGTGCGCGGCCCGACGCGTCCGGTCGCCTTCAACTGGTCCGGCCGCTAGAGCGGACCCCTGACTGCCTGTTGTCTGACGGCGCGTCAGGTCGGGTTTTACTGACTGGATGGAACGCAAAGCGTTGACTTACTGACTCATGTCGGGTTATGACCTGGTGCAGGTGGCCGTCCTGACTGGGCGGCTCCATTGCCTAGGGGGGCACACAGTGATCTCGATTCGCAGCATCCCGTGGCGTCGCGCGGCCGTAGGGCTGGTCCTGACGCTCGTGCTCGCGGCCTGCGACTGGCGCGGGCCCGAGCCGACGGAGGCCGTCCTCATGGCCTCGTCGGGGCCGTACGCCGTCGGCTCGGTGGCCGTTCCCAGCTCGGCCGGCTTCGGCGGCGGCACGCTCTACTACCCGGCGAACACGTCGGAAGGGCCGTTCGCCGTCATCTCGATCTCCCCCGGCTTCCTGTCGGCACAGGACGCCATCGCCCCGTGGGGCCCGCGCCTGGCGTCGCACGGCTTCGTGGCGATCACCATCAACACCACCAACTCGTTCATCCAGCCGGAGCAGCGCTCCACCGAGCAGCGCCAGGCCCTCGACTACGTCGTCAACCAGGGCAACACCCAGGGGAGCCCGGTGTTCGGGAAGGTCGACGGCACCCGCCAAGGGGTCGCCGGCCACTCGATGGGCGGCGGCGGGTCGCTGATCTCGCTGCGGGACGACCCCGACGTCGACGTCGCCGTGCCGCTGGCGCCGTGGAACGGCAGCAGCAGCTTCTCGACGGTCAACAAGCCGGCCCTGGTGATCGCCTGCCAGAACGACGCCGTCGCTGCGGTCGCCTCGCACGCCTCGCCGATGTACAACTCGCTCGCCGGCGAGAAGCAGTACATCTCGTTGGCGGGTGGTGACCACTTCTGCGCCAACTCGCCGGCGTTCGGCTCGGGGCTACCGGGCAAGTACGCGGTGGCGTTCTTCAAGCGCTGGCTCGACGGCGACACCCGCTACGACCCGTGGACGTGCGGCGCCTCCAGGCCCGTCGCCGGCGGGACGCTCAACGAGGTCCGCAGCACCTGCCCGTTCTGATCACCCGCTGATCACCGACTGATCACCGACTGATCACCGACTGATTCCGGGAGGCACCGGTTCGGGCCGTGGGAGAGCCACGGCCCGACCGGCTCCCGGTCGACGCTCACTCGTGGCTGAGGATCGGGGCTCTGGCCTGGTCGGCGGCCATCCGCTCTGCCACGCGGACCTTCGCCTGCACCTGCGTCGCCAGCCGTCTGGCCGTGGGGATGTCGAGCCGGCAGGTGCGGCCGTCGGTCGCCTCCAGCTCCACCCAGTAGCGGCACTCGTCGTGGTCGACGTCGACGCGCAGGCGGGCCTTCACGTCGACCGGTCGGCGGCGGCTCATCGGGCCGTTCCCGTCGGTCCCGTCGGTGCAGTCGCGTACACGTTGCGTAGTGTCGGGCCGGCACCCCGGCGATGACCAGAGTGCTGGCCCCCGAAGTAGCGCGGCCTGAGCGCGGAAAGGCCCGTATGGGCAGGGTTTTCGCGTCGGCCCGGGGTGGGTACTGTGGCCTCTCCGGGGACAGGACCGGCAACTGCTCGGGGGAGCACGGGGGTACGGGAGGACAGCCATGGCGATGGCACGCCACCGGCTCAAGGCACGGCGGGAGCAACAGGGTCTGACCCAGGAGCAGCTCGCGCTCTCGATCGGCGTGGCCACGTCGACCTACCGGGAGTGGGAGCGCGGCCTGTCGACGCCGCGGGTCGGGTTCCGGCCGCGGCTCGCCGAACGGCTCGACGTGTCGCTGGTGGAGGTCGACTCCTACCTCAACGCCAACGCCAACGCCAACGGCGAGGCCGAGGGCGGGGGTGCCGTCGCGGCGCCGAGCGGTCAGGCCGTGCCGACGTGGCTGACGCTGTACGCCTCGCTGGAGCAGGGTGCCTCCCATCTGTGGGCGTTCCAGCCGATGACGGTGCACGCCCTGCTGCAGACGCCGGCCTACGCCCGGGCGGTCGAGCGGGTGGGGCCGCGCCCGGCGAGCGACGAGTGGGTGGCGCGGCGCGTCGAGCTGCGCCTGGCCCGCCAGGGCGTGTTGATACGGAAGCCCGATCCGTTGCAGCTGGCGGTCGTGCTGGACGAGTCGGTGCTCCTCCGCCTCACGGGCGGGCCGGTGGTGATGGCCGCGCAACTCGCCCACCTGGCGGCGATGGCGCAGCAACCCAACGTCGACCTGCGGATCCTGCCGCTGGTGGCGGGCGTGCACGCGGCCTCGTTCGGGGCGTTCACGCTGCTGGCGTCGCCCGGAGCGACGACGGCTCAGATGGCCTGCGTCACCGACCGGACCGGGGTCCGGTACCTGGAGGGGCCCCACGCCGTCGACGCCCACGTCGAGGTGTTCGACCACCTGTGCGAGCACTCCCTCTCGCTCACGGAGTCGGTCGACCTCATCCGCAACATCGCCGAGGAGCGATACCAATGAGCGACCATCCTGATAGGCCCAGCTGGCGAAAATCGACGTACAGCGGGCAGAACGGCGACTGCGTGGAGGTGTGCGAGGTCGGCGACCTGATCCTCGTGCGCAACAGCCACCGCCCCGACGCCGGGACCATCGAGTTCACCCGGTCCGAGCTGGCCGCCTGGGTGAACGGCTGCAAGGCCGGCGAGTTCGACGACCTGGCGGACGCGATGTAGTCGGGGGTCTCCGGGGTCGGAGGACTTACGGCTGGTGGGCCGCGGGGAGGACGTAGGCCTGGATCAGGCGCACGGTGTCGGTGCCCGTGAGCAGGATCACGGCATGCACCCGGCCCTTGATCACGGCGACGACCCCGGCCTGGTCCTCGACCGGGAAGGGCACCAGGTCCATGCCGGTGGCCGGGCCGAACAGCCGCAGCAGCCGGCCCGCCACCTGGTCGAACCCCTCGGCGTGGACGAACGGGCCGTGGCCGACCAGGACGGCGTCGCCGGCGACGTCGGGGTCGAGGACCTCCACGAGCGCGGCGAGGTCGCCCCCGGAGGCGGCCGCCACGAACCGCTCGGCCAGCAGGCTGTGCCGGGCGGCGGCCGGGGTGACCAGGTGCCGCTCGCCGTCGGTGCTGGTGCCGTCGGTGTCGTCGGTGTCGGTGCCGACGTCGTCGCCGGCGCGCACCGAGCGTCGGGCCCGGCTGGCGAGCTGGCGGCAGGCCGCGGGGGTGCGGCCGACGATCTCGGCCACCGCGCCGAACGGGAAGCCGAACACGTCGTGGAGCACGAACGACGTGCGCTCCGCCGGTGACAGGCGGTCGAGGACCACCGCGAGGGCCTGACGGACCTGGTCGTCGAGGGTCACCCGGTCGGCGGGGTCGTCGGTGCCGCCGTCCTCGGGGAGGGTGTCGGCGACCGACTCCCGGCGGCTGTACGCCGAGCGGAGGCGGTTGAGGCTGAGCCGCCGGACGACCACCGTCAGCCAGCCCCGCACGTCGTCCACCTCGCCGGGCGGCATCTTGACGAGGGCGCCGAACGCCTCCTGCACCACGTCCTCGGCGGCGGCGGAGTCGCCCAGCGTGCGCTTCGCCAGGCTCAGGAGGTAGCGGCGGTCGTCGCGCCAGGCGACGTCGAGGCGAGGGTCGGGCATGGGGTTCTCCCAGGGGCAAACGTACCGGTCACCCCACACGACAAGACAGGACCCCCAAAATGTGACAGCGGAGCGGCTTGCCGCCTCCACCGTTTGGGGCGGCGGCGGGTGGTTGGATGGGTGACATGCAAGCCGCCGTGTCACATCCGGGGCCGCCGTCTTGTCGTCTGGGCCATGAACCACACCACCGACCAGCTCCCCCCGGCGGCGGTCGGCGTCCACGGCCTGCGCAAGACCTGGCCCGGCGGCGTCGAAGCCGTGAAGGGCGTCGACTTCGACGTCGCTCCCGGCGAGGTCTTCGGCCTCCTCGGTCCCAACGGCGCCGGCAAGAGCACCACCATCGGCATGCTCACCACCACCGTGGTGCCCACCGGCGGGCGGGCCCACGTCGACGGCTTCGACGTGTCCGACCAGCCGATCCAGGCCCGGGCCGCCAGCGCCGTCGTGTTCCAGGACCCGGTCGTCGACCGGGCTCTCACCGGCCGCCGCAACCTGCTCCTCCACGCCCGCCTGTGGGGCGTGGGCGCTCGGGACGCGGCGGCGCGGATCGACGAGCACGTCGACGGCTTCGGGCTCACCGGCATCCTCGACCGCCCGGTGTCGACCTACAGCGGCGGGCAGCGGCGGCGGCTGGAGATCGCCCGGTCGCTGCTGTCGAGGCCCCGGGTGCTGTTCCTCGACGAGCCCACCGTCGGCCTCGACCCCCGGATCCGCTACGAGCTGCTCGACCTCATCGGCGGCCTGCGGGAGCGGTCCGGCCTCACGGTGCTGCTCACCACCCACTACCTCGACGAGGCCGAGCGGCTGTGCGACCGCATCGGCGTGATGCACGAGGGCGAGATCGTCGCCCTCGACACGCCGGCCGACCTGCTCGCCGGGCTCGGCATCGACGTGCTGGAGCTGCGGGTCGACTCCTCGCCGGCCGCCGCTCGTGCGCTGAGCGGACTCCGGGCCGGTGGCTTCGCCGGCGACGACGTTCTCGCCCTCGGCTCCACCGTCACCGTGCCCCTGCACGGCCGTCCCGCCGCCGACGCCCTCGACGCGCTCGGTCGCGCCGGTGTCACGCCCACGGCCGTGACCACCCGTCGGCCCACTCTCGACGACGTCTACCTGCGCCTCACCGGCGGCTCCCTCGCCACCCCCGCGGCCGCGGCATGACCTCCCCCAACGTTTCAAAGGAGCTCCTCCGATGACCACCGTCGTCTCCACCCCCACCCCGGTCGTGACGGCCCGCCCGGTTCGCCCCGAAGCGGTGCCGCGGTCCGGGCCCGGCCTCCTCGGTGCCCTGCGCACCCTGGCCGCCCGGCGCTTCGCCCTCACCGCCCGGACGCCCCGGGAGATCCTCGTCCCGCTGTCGACGCCCGTGCTCTTCGCCCTGGTGATCGCCCCGGCGCTCGACTCGATCGGGCCGTCGGTGCCGGGCATCGACTACATGAGCTACGCCGCCCTCGGCACCGCCGGCCTGCTGATCCCCCTGAACTGCCTGTTCTCCGGGGTCGGGGTGATCGTCGACCGCGACAGCGGCGCCCGGCGCGACCTGCTGGCGGCGCCGATCCCGCGGTCGTTGCTGGTCGCCGGCAACTTCGTCGTCGCCCTGGCCATCACCGGGCTGCAGCTCGGGGTGCTGCTGGTGGCGTCGGTGCTGCGGGGCGCCGAGTACGACGTGACGGTGTCCGGGCTCGGCTGGGTGGTCGGCGCCTCGCTGCTGCTCGCCGTGGCCATGTACGGGGTCGCCGAGGCCGTCGCCAACCGGATGCCGTCGGTGGAGGAGTTCACCGGCGCCCTGCCCGGCCTCGCCATCGTGCCGTGGTTCTTCGCCGGCTCGCTGTTCCCCATCACGGCCCTGCCGGCCGGGCTCACGGCGGTCGCCAAGGTGCTCCCGCTGACCCACACCCTGGCGCTGCTGCGGTACGGCCTGCTCGACGACGGCGGCGCCGGCCTCCACGACATCTGGGGCATGACCAACACCACCGCCATGGCCACCCTCAGCCTCGGGGTCGTGGCCCTGTTCGCCCTGGTGCTCACGACGGTCAGCGTGAGGGTCTTCACCCGCTCCGCCGTGAGCTGACCCCTTGTCGCGAGTCCCCGTCCGCTCCCCGGGCGGGGACTCACCCGCGTCAGGGCTGGGGGAGCATCGCCTGGACGGCCCAGGAGTTGCCGTCGGGGTCGCTGAAGAAGACGAAGCGGCCCCACGGGAAGTCCTGGACCTCGCTCACGTCGACGCCGCGGTCGCTGAGCTCCTGATGGGCCTGCTCGATGTCGGCGACCACCATCTGCATGCCCTTCACCGAGCCGGGCTGGGCGTCGGTGACGCCGGTGCCGATCGTGATCGAGCAGGCCGACCCCGGCGGCGTGAGCTGCACGAAGCGCAGGTCGTCGTTCACCTGGTGGTCGTGGTCGGCGTTGAAGCCGGCCTGCTCCGTGTAGAAGGCCTTGGCCCGGTCGACGTCGGTCACGGGGATGGCGATGAGCTCGATCTTCCAATCCATGGCGTTCGACCTTACGGCTCCCTTTCGGTGTTTCCGTGACGCCTCAGGATGTGCGAACATGTGTTCGTGAACGCCGGGCAGGCCACCATCCTGCACGCCGACCTCGACTCGTTCTACGCGTCGGTGGAGCAGCGGGACCGTCCCCAGTTGCGGGGGCGGCCGGTCGTGGTGGGCGGGGGCGTGGTGCTGGCGGCCAGCTACGAGGCCAAGGCGTTCGGCGTCCGCACGGCGATGGGCGGCCGGCAGGCCCGGCAGCTGTGCCCGCAGGCCGTCGTCGTCGAGCCCCGGTTCTCGGTGTACTCCGAGGCCAGCAAGGCGGTGTTCGGGGTGTTCGACGACACCTCGCCGCTGGTGGAGGGCTTGTCCATCGACGAGGCGTTCCTCGACGTCGCCGGGCTGTGGCGCATCGCCGGCACCCCGCGGGAGATCGCCGTGCGGCTGCGGGCGGAGGTGCAGCGGCGGGTGGGGCTGCCGATCACCGTGGGTGTGGCCCGCACGAAGTTCCTCGCCAAGGTGGCCAGTGCGGTCGCCAAGCCCGACGGGCTGCTGGTTGTGCCGCCGGAGGGGGAGCTGGCGTTCCTGCACCCGTTGCCGGTGCGCCGGCTGTGGGGTGTCGGGCCGGTGACCGCCGACAAGCTGCAGGCCCGGGGCGTCCACACCGTGGGCGAGGTGGCCGAGCTGCCCGAGTCGGCGCTCGTGGCGATGCTGGGGCCGGCCGGCGGTCGGCACCTCCACGCCCTGGCCCACAACCGCGACCCCCGGCCGGTGGTGGTGGGGCGGCGGCGTCGCTCGATGGGGGCGCAGCGGGCGCTGGGCAGTCGGCCCAAGGCGGCGGGGCTGGTCGACGAGTCGCTGGTGGCGCTGGTCGACCGGGTGTGCCGGCGCCTGCGGGCGGCCCAGCGGGTGGGGCGCACGGTGGTCCTGCGTCTCCGCTTCGACGATTTCACCCGGGCCACCCGGTCGCACACGCTCGACCGGGCCACCGCCCACACCGGCACCGTGCTGGGAGTGGCGCGCGACCTGATGGCCAAGGCCCAGCCGCTGGTCCGCCGGCAGGGCATCACGCTGGTGGGCGTGGCGGTCGGCAACCTGTCCGACGCCTCCGCCGTGCAGCTGGTGCTGCCGTTCCGCCGGGGCAGCGGCGGCGCCCTCGACGCCACCCTCGACGACGTCCGCACCCGCTTCGGCTCTACCGCCATCACCCGCGCGGTGCTCCTGGGCCACGACCCCGACCTCACGGTCCCCCTGCTCCCCGATCGATAGTGCTGAGGAGGCCGAAGATGTCAGCCGTAGAGGGTGGGTTGTTGCTGCGACCAGCGGGCGACGAAGGTGTCGAGGTCGAAGTCCTCGTCGATCAGCCAGAGGAACGTGGCGCCGCGGAGGGTGGCGACCCAGTCGAGGGCGGCGGTCTCCGGGTCGACGTCGGGGCGGACGGTGCCGGCGGCCTGGCCCTCGCTCAGCCTCGCAGCGATCGACGCCAGCAGTGCCTGGTTCACCGCCGCCACCCGTTCCCGCAGCACCGCCATCGGTCCGGTGGCCTCGAACTGCAGCACGAACAGGGCGCGGGCCTCCACGGGCCGGTCGCGCAGGCGGTCGCGGAACGCCTCCAGAGCGATGGACAGCAGCTCGGGGCCCGTGTGGCCCTCGAGCAGCGGGGCGATCTCGAGGTGCCAGCGGTCGACCAGCCGCTCGAACAGGGCGTCGAGCAAGGCTTCGGCCGAACCGAAGCGCTCCCGCACCATCGCCCGGCTGTAGCCGGCGCGGGTGCCGATGTCGGCCTGGGTGGTGGCGGCGAAGCCCTGGGCGGCGATCAGTTCGATGGCGGCGTCGAGCAGGCGGCTGGCCGAGGCCGACGAACGTTCCCGTTGGGTGCGCCGGACCCTCGATGCGGGCGGGAACGTCGTCACGCCGGAAGGTCGTCCGCTCGGGCCACCGGGAAGTACCGATGCTGGTGTGCGCCTGTCAGCTCGATGATCGCCGTCCCCTCCCGGCCGTCGTCCGTCCGCACCCGGACCTGGTTCAGCCCGCCTCCGAGGGGACCGTAGCGCTGCGCCCAGCGCCCGTCAGCCTCCCCGCCGATGATGTCACCCCCTGCCAACGTCAGCACGAATGCAAGGCCTCCGCATCGACGTCGAGGGCGTGGCAACCGTGGCGGTTGCCCATGGTGGTGAACATCTCGTCGCCCCGGGCGGTGCGCTCCACCAGCGCCGACGCGACGATCGCCATGATCAGGCCGCCGAAGGCGTAGCGGCGGTAGCCGGTCCAGCAGTCGTCGAAGCTCAGGTCGACGTGCAGAGCTGCGAGCCGGCGGTGGTAGCTGGCGACCAGGGCGCGCTCGTGGTCCTGCCGGACCGCGATCGGCAGGCTGGCGCCGAGGAAGTAGGCCAGGTCGGCGAGCCCCGGTCCGTGCACCACGGTCTGCCAGTCGACCACTGCCACCCGTCCGTCGTCGCCGCCGAACAGCAGGTTGTCGACCCGGAAGTCGCCGTGGGCCACGCTCCACGGCTCCGGCTGGTTGGCGACGTAGGCGGCGATCCGGGGCACGAACCGCTCGACCAGGGCGACGACCTCGGGCTCGAGGCCGTCGGCGTAGCGGTCGAGGAAGCCGCCGGAGAACGCGCCCACCAGCCCGGCCATCCGCTCGGGGGTGTCGGGTGCGATGCGGTGCAGCCAGGGCAGCCCGGTCAGGCGGGCGTCGCCCCAGCGAGGGGCGTGGAGGAGCGTCATCTCGGCCAGCGCCAGCTCGGCCTCGTCGAGGCTGCAGCCGGCCATCTGGTCGCCCTGCCGGGCCGGGGCGAGGTCCTCCAGCACCACCGTGTAGGTGTTGCCCGGCGGGTCGTAGGCCGACAGGTAGCAGCGGGGCGTGCGGACCGGCAGCGTCGGGGCGAGCTCACGGTAGAACGCGGCCTCGATCTCGTAGGTGCGGGCGATGAGGGCCGCGGCCCGGCTGGCCTCGGCGGCGGCGGTGACCTTGGCGACCAGGTTGGGAGGTCCGGCGCCGGGCGGGTCGTAGCCGAGGCGCAGTCGCAGCGTGTCGGACACCTGGCCGGTGCCGACCGGGCTGGTGGTGCACTCCGTGACGCGGGCGCCGTCGAGGTGGTCGGCCAGTGCGGCGGTGCACCACGCCGCGGTCACGTCGGTGGTCGCGCCGAGCGCGAGCTCGGCCTGCGTCTCGGACACCGGTTCCCCCCGTCGTCACATACTTGCGTCGAGGCAAGTTAGCTCTCTGGGTAGGGTCCCGCACCGTGCCGAACGTCCCGTTGCACATCGCCGTCGACGATCCGACCGTGGTCGAGGGCCTCGCCCTGATCCGTCAGCAGCAGAAGGTGCCGGGGCCGCACCCGCCCGAGGTGGCCGCCGAGGCCGAGGCGGCGGCGCCGAGGGTGCTGGGCGGGCTCGACGGCGACATCGGCGACGGCCGGCGGCGTGATGCCCGCGACCTGCCGTTCGTCACGATCGACCCGCCGGGCAGCCGCGACCTCGACCAGGCCCTGCACATCGAAGCCCACGGCCCCGGTTGGCGGGTCCACTACGCCATCGCCGACGTGGCCGCCTTCGTCGAGCCCGGCGGGGCCCTCGACGCCGCCTGCTGGGACCGCGGTCTCACCTTCTACCTGCCCGACGGCCGCGCCCCGTTGCACCCGCCCGCCCTCGGCGAGGGCGCCGCCAGCCTCCTGCCCGACGAGGACCGCCCGGCGGTGCTGTGGACCGTCGACCTCGACGCCGACGGCGCCGTCGAGTCGGCGACCGTGGAGCGGGCCGTCGTCCGCAGCCGCGCCCAGCTCACCTACGAGCAGGTCCAGCACGCCGTCGACCAGGGCCACGCGGAGCAGACGCTGGTGCTGCTGCGGGAGGTCGGCCAGGTGCGGATGCGGCAGGAGGTGGCCCGGGGCGGGGTCAGCCTCGACCTGCCCGCCCAGCAGGTGGAGGCCGACGACGGTGGCTACCGCATCGACTTCGAGACGACGCTGCCGTCGATGGGGTGGAACGCCCAGGTGTCGTTGCTCACCGGGATGGTGGCGGCCGAGCGGATGGCCGCGGCCGGCGTGGGGCTGCTGCGCACCATGCCGCCGGCGGGCAAGAAGGTGCTGGCCCAGGTGCGCCGCACCGCCCGGGCGCTGCACGTCGGCTGGCCCGAGGGCGCCACCTACGCCGACCTCGTGCGCAGCCTGAGGAGCGAGATCCCCGACGAGGCCGCCCTGCTGGCGCTGGCCGCGCGGGGCCTGCGGGGCGCCGGCTACCTGGCGCTCCCGGCCGCCGCTGCGTCCGGGCCCGACATGGAGCACGGTGCCGTCGCCGCGCAGTACGCC
Source organism: Acidimicrobiales bacterium (assembly GCA_035316325.1). Classification (NCBI taxonomy): domain Bacteria; kingdom Bacillati; phylum Actinomycetota; class Acidimicrobiia; order Acidimicrobiales; species Acidimicrobiales bacterium. Next base: position 10,886 of record DATHJB010000069.1, on the reverse strand, counting down.
CACGTCACCGCTCCGCTGCGCCGGCTGGGCGACCGCTACGCCATCGAGGTGTGCCTGGCGCTGGAAGCGGGCGACACCCCGCCGGCCTGGGCGACCGAGCGCCTACCCGACCTGCCGCACGCCCTGCAGTCCACCGGCAGCCGGGAGTCGGGCGCCGCCCGCGCCGCCGTCGACCTGGTGGAGGCGCTGGTGCTACGGCCCATGGTGGGTCGGACCATCCGGGTGTCGGTGGTGGCCGCCGACGACGAGGGCTCGACCGTCGTGTGCCGCGACCCCGCCATCCAGTCGCGCATCGCCGGCCACACCCTCGGCCTCGGCGACGAGGTGACGGTCCGGATCGCGTCCGCCGACCCCGTCCAACGCCAGATCGTGCTCGAGCCCACCTGAAGGGGCGGCCCGAGCACGACCGGGCGTCGGAGTCGGAGCTAGGGCTGGGAGGACATCGTCACGCGGGCGTGGGTGACGGACCGCTGCCGGGCGGGAACTTCGTGGCGTCGTGGACGTCGAGCAGCGGCTCCTTGACGCCGTCGCCGGAGTCGTCGGTCCAGTCGAAGTTGCCGGCGCTGGTGATCTGCCCCCGGATGGCGAGCGCCTGGGTGCGGTTCACCGGGTCCCGCGTGCCGCTGGTGAGCACCGCGGCGGCGCCGGCCACGTGCGGGGCGGCCATCGACGTGCCGCTGATGGTGTTGTAGGCGCCGTTGTTCCAGGTGGAGAGGATGCAGACGCCCGGCGCCGCCACCTCCACGACGGTCCCGAAGTTGGAGAAGTCGGCGAGCACGTCGTCGGTGCTGGCAGGCCGGCACGACGGGGTCGGGCCCAGGCCGCCGGGCTCGCCGTCGGAGTCGGCCAGCGCGGAGACGGTGATGACGTCCGGGTGGTTGGCGGGGGAGAAGCCGGAGGCGTTGGCCGCGTTGTTGCCGGCGGCCACCGCGTAGACCACGCCGGCGTCGACCGAGCGGGTGATGGCCTGCGCCAGCGGCGTGTTGGTGCCCGGCCCGCCGAGGCTCATGTTGGCCACCTCGATGGTGCCGGCCCGGGCGGTCACGTAGTCGACACCGGCCACGATCGCCGAGTTGGGGCACGAGCCGCTGGCCGTGCACACCTTCACCGAGTGGATGCGGGCGCCCGGGGCGACGCCGACCACGCCGGTGCCGTTGTCGAGGGCACCGATCGTGCCGGCCACGTGGGTGCCGTGGCCGTTGTCGTCGTTGCCGGTGCCGGTCTGGCACACCCCGGTGGTGCAGTTGGCCCGGGACACGACGTTGAGGTCGGTGTGGGCCATCACGCCCGAGTCGATGACGGCCACGTCGACGTCGATGCGCACGTCGTCCTGGCCGTCGATGTCGAGGTTCGGGTTGTCGTCGGCGAAGCTGCGCCGCACCCCGGTGGGCGTGGTCTGCGGCGTCTGCGACAGCTGGAGGATCCGGTCCTTCTCCACGTGGGCGACGTTGGCGTCGGTGCTCAGCCGCGCCGCCTCCGCGGCGGTCATGTCGGCCGTGTAGCCCTTGAGGGCGTGCGAGTAGACGCCGGCGACCTCGGCGCCGTAGCGCCGGTGGTGCCCGATCGACGTGGCCGTCGGCGACGAGACCGACGACTTCAGGATCACGATGTAGGTGGCCTCCGTGTCCGCCGCGGCCGACGTCGGGTCGGCGCCCGCCGTCAGCGTCGACGCCACGAGGGCGATGGCTGCGAGTACGAGCGCCGTGGGCGCGCGCGTAACTGACCAGCGAGTGCTGCCCATGGGGGTCCCCCTTCGTGGTCGTCCCCATCCTGTCCGTGCCGGAGGCCACCTACCCGGTCACATCAGACGCACACCTAGGAGTTCCCTAAGAATTCTGACCGGATCCTGTCGGGACGACCATGACGATGGCTCCCATGCGGGCCAGCGCCGCCTCGCCTTCGGTGCGGGCCGCGCCGCCGGCGAACACCCGGGTCCGGGCGGCCTGGTAGTGGCAATCAGCCGCGTCGAGGGCCTCGGCCAAGTCGAGGAGGCCCTTCTCGCTCGGTTCGCTCGGGTCACCCGCCTCGGCGAGGAGCGCCGCCCGGTCGACCAGGGCGCGGGCGATGGGGTTCGCCGTGGTCGCCAGCCGCGCCCGCTCCAGCCGCTCGGGCGCCTCGGGGTGGCCGCCCAGCACCGCGGCCTCCGCCCACAGCCCGGCGTACCACTGGCGCAGGCGGCCCGCGTGCCACGTGCGGAACGACTCGGGCCCGTCGGCCAGCACCGCCAGCGCTCCCTCGGCGTCGCCGCGGTGCAGCAGCACCACGGCGTCGAACGCCGGGTTCGCCCGCATGTCGGAGCCGTAGCGGGCCACCAGCGCCGCCCGCAGGTCCCGCACGATGGACTGCCAATCGTCGTAGGCCTCGTCGTCGCCCTGGAGGCCGTGCACCATGGCCGCGGCGCTCGCGCCCATGGCCAGGTTCGACGTGGGTGGTCGCCCGGCCCGGAGCCACTCGTCGCGGAAGCGGCGCCCCAACGAGTGCACCAGCTCCCAGTTGCCGGCGAGCGCCTCGACCACCATCAGCCGGGGCGTCGCCAGGTGCCCCTCGCCGTGGTAGAGCGGCAGGGCGAGGATCCGCTCGCCGAAGTCGCGGGCGGCGCGCAGGTCGCCGGTGGCGATGCTGCACTCGTTGGCCATCTGCAGGGCGTCGGGCAGCTCGAAGCCGGTCGCGGCGCTGGTCGGCATGGTCAGCAGCATCTCGGTGCGGCGGCGGGCGGTCGCCGCCGCCTCGTAGGCGTTGCCGATGGCCAGCTGGACCGACGTGAGCGCGTCGAGCGCCGCGCTCTCCACCTCCACGGCGCCCAGCCGGCGCCCCAGATCGACGGCGCGCTCGGCCAGGAGCACCGTGACGGGGTCGCGCTCCTCCTGCCGGAACGCCTCGGCGATGAGCAGCACGGCGTCGAGGCGGGTGCTGGGCTGGGCCAGCGAGACGGCGAGCGCATGGGCCCGGGTCAGCAGCGCGTCGATCTCCTCGTCGGACGGGACGTGCGACAGCGTGCCCGGGCAGCGTTGGATCAACATCGCCGCGTGGGCGAGGGACTCGGCCGCCAGCTCCTTGTCGCCGGCCCGCAGGGCGATCTCCGCGGCCTCGTGGGTGAGGCGGAGGGACTCGTCGCCCAGGTGCCGGCTCTGGGCCGCGCTGGCGGCCCGGCGCAGCTCGACCGCCCGCGCCACGTCGTCGGCGGCCAGGTCGGCGGCCTGCAGGTAGCGGCGCTGGGCCTCGCTGGTGAGGCCGCGGGCGAACGTCAGGTCGCCGAGCGTCGTGGCCAGCTGGTGGGCGTCGGCTCGACAGGCGGCGTCGGTGGCGGCCCAGCCGAGCGCGGCCCGCAGGTCGTCGGCGGTGCGGTCGAAGTCGTCGACCCAGTCGACCGGTGGGATCGCCGAGCCGTGGGTGGCGACGGGGTCGTGGAGGCGCCGGGCGGCGTCGCACGACCAGAGCAGGTGGCGGCGGCGGACCTCCGCCAGCTCGCCGGCCTCGTCCATCACCGCGCCGCCGTACTGGCGGATGGTCTCGAGCGCCCGGTAGCGGGTGCCGCTGCCGGCGCCGCGGCCCGGGTTGCCCGGCACGACCACGAGCAGGCTCTGGTCGGCGAGCAGGGCCAGCGAGCGGGCCACGTCGCCCGCCGCGATCGCGGCGAACCCGACGACCTGGGCGGCGTCGTCGGCCCGGAACGGTGCGGCGAACATCGACACCCGGCGCAGCACCGCCTGGTCGGACGGCTCGAGCAGGGCGTAGCTCCAGTCGATGGCGGCCCGCAGCGAACTGTGCCGGTCGTCGACCCGGGCCCGCCCGGCGAGCAGGTCGAGGCGGTCGGCCAGGCCCGCCTCCAGGCCGTCGAGGCCCAGCGTGGGCAGGCGGGCGGCGGCCAGCTCGATGGCCAGCGCCATGCCGTCGAGCTGGGCGCAGATGGCGGCGACGCGAGGCAGGTCGTCGTCGGCGAGCGGCGGGTTGCCCACCGCCTCGGCCCGCTCGACGAAGAGGGCGACGGCGTCGGCGCTGCCGTCGTCGGCCGACAGCGACAGCCCCGCCACCGGGAACACCCGCTCGAACGGCACCAGCAGCCGGGCCTGGCTGGTGGCCAGGACCGACGACCGGGGGCTCGCCGCCAGCAGCCGCTCGACGAACACCACGACGCTGTCGGCCAGGTGCTCGCAGTTGTCGAGCACCAGCAGGACGTGGGCCGACGCCAGGTGGGTGAGCACGGTGTCCTCGATCGAGCGGCCCGACTGCTCGCCCAGGCCGAGCACGGCGGCCACGGCACCGGCGATCATGGCCGGGTCGGTGACCGGCACCAGGTCGACGTACCAGACGCCGTCGTCGAACCGGCCGGCCAGGTCGGCGGCGACGGCCAGCGCCAGCCGGGTCTTGCCGATGCCGCCGGGGCCGACCGCGGTCACCAGCCGCTGGCCGTCGAGGGCCTCGGCGAGGGCGGCGCGCTCGGCCTCGCGGCCGACGAACGACGTGAGCGGCGCCGGCAGGGTGGGCCGGGCGAGGCTCCGGACGGGCGACACGACGGCGCGGTCACGGCTGATGTCCTCGGCGAAGTGGGACAGGGCCTTGCGGTCGGCGACGCCCAGCTTCCGCAGCAGCGACGACACGTGGCTCTCGACCGTCCGGACCGAGATGAAGAGGCGCGCGCTGATCTCGGCGTTGGTCAGGTGCTCCCCGAGCAGGGCGAGCACCTCGGCCTCCCGGTCCGAGACGCCGGACCCCGCGAGCGTCGGCGTCTCCATGGTCACGCAGTGATTCTGCCGGGTTCGGTGGTCCATCCGTGGTCGGTCCGTGGTCCGTACGTGGTGGATCCGTGCTGGGCACGGATGTGCCGGAAGCCGGTTCGTCGGATGCTGGTCTCACCAGGAAGCACCGAGCACAGGAGCCGAAGATGCACTCCACCAGCACCCGCAACGCCCTCGCCGACCAGCGCCGCAACACCTTGATGGCCGATGCCGCCAACCTCCGCCTCGAGCGGAGCGTGCGGGCCTCGAAGCCCAGCCGCACCAGCCGGATCGCCTCGCTCGGCGGCGCCGTCCGCAAGCTGACCACCCGTCGCCTGGCCTCGGTCGCCACCCCGTCGCCCTGCCCCGAGGTGACCGGCGTCCTGGCGGACTGCTGATGGGGGTCGCGCACGACCGACACGACCAACCCGACCAACCCGACCGAACCCGTGGACCGACGCCCGGCACTCCGCCCGGCGTCGTTCCGCGTCAGGGCACCGTCGGGCGGTGGCCCCCGTCAGCTCCGAAAACCGTCTGCGCAATGAAAGGTTGCGTTAGTGGGGCGTGCCCGATAGGTTGACGTGCAACCACAGGTTGCGTCGAGGCCAGGAGGGTCACATGGAGTACGGAAGCATCGAGCGGGAGCTTCGCATCGACGCCACCCCCGAGGTGGTCTTCGAGGTGATCAGCTCTCCCGAGCACCTGCGCGAGTGGTGGCCCGACGGCGCCGAGCTCGACCCGGTCCCCGGCGCCACTGGCGCGATCACGTTCGGCGACCCGACGGCACCCGACGCGACGATCGTGCCGCTCACCGTCTTGGAGGCTGACCCGCCCCGCCGGTTCGCGTTCCGCTGGGCGTACGACGAGGGCGCGGCCGCCGAGACGAACTCGTTCCTGGTGACCTTGGACCTCGTTCCGTCCGGCGACGGCACGCTGCTGCGCTTCAAGGAGACCGGCTTCCGCGAGCGCGGGTGGGAGGCGGCCGTGCTGGAGGAGGCCTACCTCGACCACGTCCGCGGCTGGGACCACTTCCTCCCGCGCCTCGTCACGTATGCCAACCGGCTGGTCGCACGGCCGTGAGCACCGCGATCGACGACGACCTCTGGTCCGCGGTCGGCGACCCGACCCGCCGACGGATGCTCGACCTGCTCCTCGCCGACGGAGGCGGTACGGCGACCACGCTCAGCGAGCGGCTGCCCGTCACCCGGCAGGCGGTCGCCAAGCACCTCGGTGTGCTGGACCGCGTCGGCCTGGTGCACGTGACGCCGGCGGGGCGCGAGCGCCGCTACGAGGTGGACGAGGCCCAGGTCGCCCGGGCGGTCGCCCAGCTGTCCGCGGTCGGCGCGACCTGGGACGCCCGGCTGCAGCGGATCAAGCGGATCGCCGAGCGGATCCAGCGCAGCAAGCCGGGCTGACCCCACCTGCACACCCACAGTTCGCCGCCACATGAGCACAGCAAGCAGGATCCGTGGTGACCGGCGGCCGGGCGGGCCGAGTGGTTCCGGGCCGGGCGACCACCTGCATCAGCGGTCCGCGATCGCGCTCCCGTCGAGCCACCAACGGAGCCCCTCGTCGGCGACCGCGGGAGGGATGGTGTGGCCGCCGTCGAACTCGGTGAACTGCACCTCGTAGCCGGCCTCCCGCAGCGGCGGGACGAGCCGGCGGCTGCAGGCGTCGATCGGGAGGATCGGATCAGCGGTGCCGTGCGACACGAACACCCGCGGCCGGCCCACCGCGCTGGGCACGGCCAGGAACCCCGGCGAGAAGGCGATCACCGTGGAGAACACGTCGCCGTTGGCCAGGCCGAGCGACAGGGCGTAGGAGGCGCCGTCGGACACCCCGCCGATGGCCAGCCGGCCCTCGACGTCGGCGTCGACCCGGTCGACCACCTCGTCGAGCACCCGGTCGAGGAAGGCGACGTCGGGCCCGAAACCCTGCTGCTCGATGAGGTCCCAGGAGGACCCGCCCCGCGAGTCCGGGGCGACGAGGATCACGCCGTAGCGGTCGGCGGCCGCCAGCACCGCCCGCAGGTGGGCCCGGCCGGAGCCGGTGGCGCCGTGGAGGAACACCAGCAGGGGAGCGCCGGGCTCGGCGGTGTCGGGGACGTAGAGGACGCCGTCCCGGGGTGCGTCGAGGCCGAGCGGCTCGTCGATGCCCGGCTCGAAGTCGCCGGTGCTCTTCCGCACCACGAAGGTCAGCCGAGCGTCGTCGTACACGCCCGGAACCCTACGGTGATGGCGTGCCGGAGCTCTTGGTGCCCTTCCTCGGGATGGTCGCCGTCCTCACCGTGACGCCCGGGCCCGACATGCTGCTGGTGCTGCGCAACGGGCTGCGAGGTGGCCCGCAGGTGGCCTGGTTCACCGGGTTGGGCTGCTGCCTCGGCATCGCCGGCCACGCCACGGCCGCGGTGCTGGGCCTGTCCGCCGTGTTGGCGGCGTCGGCCGGCGCCTACATGGTGGTGAAGACCATCGGCGCCCTCTACCTCGCCTACCTGGGCCTCAAGCTGCTGCGCAGTGCCTTCCGGCCCGACCCCGACGAGGCCGAGGCCGACGACATGCGGGCTCCCGTCGCGGCCACGGCCGCGGCCACGACCACCAGCGGCGAGGCGTTCCGGCAGGGGCTCCTCACCAACCTGCTGAACCCCAAGATCGCCCTGCTGTTCCTCACGCTGCTACCGCAGTTCGTCGGCAGCGACGAGCCCCGCCTGCGGACCACAGCCACCCTGGCCGTCGTGTTCCTCGCCATCGCCGTGTGCTGGTGGCGGGCGTTCTCCCTCCTGCTCGGCCCGGTCGCCCGCTTGCTCCGCCGCCCCCGGACGCGGCAGCGTCTCGACGCCGTCGCCGGCACGCTGCTCGTCGGCATCGGCGTGAAGGTCGCCCTCGAACGGGCGTGAACCGACCAGGGGGAACCGCATGGATCGCAACGAACTGCTCGGCCGCTTCGACCTGACCGACCGGGTGGCGATCGTGACCGGCGGCAGCCGCGGGATCGGGCGGGCGGTCGCCGAGGGCTTCGCCGCGGTGGGCGCCAAGGTGGTGATCGCCAGCCGCAAGGCCGACGCCTGCGACCGGGCCGTCGCCGACATCGAGGCCGCTGGCGGCACCGCGCTGGCCGTCCCCACCCACGTCGGCGACCTCGACCAGCTCGCTGCCCTGGTGGAGCGCACCGTCGAGGCGTTCGGCGGCGTCGACATCGTGTTCAACAACGCCGCCAACGCCCTCGCCCTCCCGTACGGGTCGATCACGCCCGAGGCGTGGCAGAAGTCGTTCGACGCCAACCTGCGGGCGCCCGTGTTCCTGGTGCAGCAGGCCCTGCCCCACCTGCGCAAGAGCGACCACGCCGCCGTCGTCAACGTGATCACCGCCGGGGCCTTCACCCAGGGCGGGTTCATGGCGATCTACGTGGCCGCCAAGACCGCGCTGCTGAGCGTCACCCGGTCGATGGCCCACGAGTTCGCCGGCGACGGCATCCGGGTCAACGCGCTGGCACCCGGCACGACCGACACCGACATGGTCCGCAACACCACGCCCGAGATGCAGAAGGTGATGGTCGCCGGCCAGCTCATCGACCGCATGGCCCGCGCCGACGAGATGGCGCCGGCCGCCCTGTTCCTGGCCAGCGACGCCGCCAGCTTCATGACCGGCCACGTGCTCGTGGTCGACGGCGGCCTGACCGTCAACTGAGGGAGTGCTGGGGCCCTTCTGAAATTGCGTCGATCTGCCCGCTATGTGCGGGTTTTCGGACGCAATTTCAGACGACGGGGGAGTTGCCGCCCGACGCCCGTTCGGCGGCCTCCCGCAGCTCGTCGCGGAACGACGGGTGGGCGATGGCGGCCAGGGCCTGGCCCCGCCGGTGGGCGGTCTTGCCCTGCAGCTCGGCCACGCCGTACTCGGTGACGATGGTGTCGACCTGGTGCCGCGGCGTCGTGACCACGGTGCCGGCCGCGAACCACGGGACGATCCGCGACCGCAGCTCGCCCCCGACGGTGATCGTCGACGGCAGCACCAGCACCGACCGGGCGTCGAACGACAGCGCCGGCCCCGACACGAAGTCCTCGTGGCCACCGATGCCGGAGTACTGCCGCCCGTTGATGGTGTCGGCCACCACCTGGCCGTGGATGTCGATCGAGATGGCGCCGTTGATGGTGACCGTCGAGCGGTTCCGGCCGATCGCCTCGGGCGAGTTGACCACCGACACGGGCAGGAAGGCCACCTCCCGGTTGTCGTCGAGCCAGTCGTAGAGCTCCTGCGAGCCGCCCGCGAACGTCGCCACCGACACGCCGTCGAACTGGCCCTTGCGGTTGGTCACCTTGCCGGCCAGGTGCAGGTTCATGAGGCCGGTGGTGAACATCTCGGAGTGGATGCCGTAGTCGCCGCCGTCGCCCTTCGCCAGCAGCGTGACGATCTCCGACGGGATGGCGCCGATGCCGGTCTGCAGCGTGGCCCCGTCGGGGATCAGCGGGACGACGTTGGCGGCGATGGCCCCGTCGACGTCGTCGTGCGGCGTCTCCGGCAGCGGGAGGGGCGCGGCGTCGCTGCGGACCAGCACGTCGATCTCGTCGACGTGGACGGCGTGGCGGTGCTCGGGCGGGAGGCCGAAGGTGCGGGGGAAGCCCTCGCTGACCTCCACCACCAGCAGCCGGTCGGGGTCGGCGCCGGCCGCGTGCAGGTCGTCGACCGTGTGGCCGGCGTGGAGCGACAGGCTGCACCAGCCGTCGGCGTCGGGCGGCGCCGCGGCGGTGGCGACCACCCGGGGCCGCAGGTCGTGGAGCATGCGGGTGAAGCGCCGGTAGTCGGCGGGGGCGAAGCCGATGTTGGCGCCGCTGTCACGCAGGATGCGGTCGAGCGGACCGAAGAACGAGCTGAGGTAGTGGACGTTCGGGTGGTTGAACAGCTCGGTGAACACCGCCAGGAAGGCGCCGGACACCCGCAGCTCCTCCCAGTCGGTGCGGGCGCCCAACGCCTGCAGGAACGCCGGCGGCTGCCCCGGCCCGAGCCCCAACCCCAGCGTGTCGGTCGGCCGGAGCCGGCTGGCAGCATCCTCGGGCGTCACGTTCCCAGTCACGCCCGACGTTCTATCGGGATTCCCACTCTTCCCGGGTCATGCGCCAGCGGCACTCGACGCCCGTCTCGGCGGGCGCCTCGGGCGGTTCGGGCACCTCGGCGACCAGCTTGTAGCCGAGCTTCTCGGGGATCCGGCGGCTGGCGGCGTTGGCCTTGTCGTGGTGGATCTCGACGCGCACGATCCCCGGCAGGCCCAGCGCCACGGTGGTCAGCGCCCTCGTGGTGGACGTCGCCACACCCCGACCGGTCCACGCCGGGTGCACCCAGTAGCCGATCTCCATGCCGCCATGGCCGATGCGGGGGTGCAGCCCGGTGCCGCCCACGGGCTTGCCGCCGGCGAACATCCCGTACACGTACGACTCGCCGGTGGCCCACTGGCGACAGAACTCGGCGACCAGCTGCGTGCGGTCGGCCAGCGAGAGGGGTTCGGCGGCGGCCCACGGCATCCACGGCCGCAGGTGCTCGACGCTCTCGGCGATCGCCCGCGCCATGGCCCCGACGTCGTCCGGCCGCCACGGCCGCAGCGTCACGAGCCCCGTGTCGACCACCTCGGGGAGCTCGGGAGGTGCGGGCGACGTGGTCAGCGGCAGGGCCATGGCTCCATGGTCGCCGCCCCGCCCCGCTGCCCGCACCCGAGTTTCGGGAGAGGCGCTACGTCGTCACATCGCAGGTGAAGGTGCCGTACAGCCTCTGCTGGCCCAGCGTGGTCTCCTCCAAGTGGTTGTCGAGCGTGCACGACCCGGTGGCGCCCGCGAAGCGGCCCGACCCGTCGGTGATGTCGAGGTCGAACGGTGCACCGGTGGTCGGCAGCGGCACCCCGTCCTGGACGTTGGTGCCGCTCAGCGTGGCCCCGTCGGGCAGCGTGAACGTGAAGGTGCCCGTGGCCGACCAGATGTTCCCGACGACCTGGGCGCACTGGTCGTGCTGGAACTGCCAGGTCGATCCGTCGGTGAGCGTGAAGGTGGCCTCGTCGTCGTGGTCGAGGTCGCACGGGCCCTCGGAGCTGAGCGTGTAGCGGTCGGACCCTTCGTAGGTGCCGGCGAAGAGCAGCGGTTCGGTGCCGGCAGGAGCGGCCGAAGCGTCGCCTGCCTGGGGGGTATCGGTCGTG